>CBDUSH010000038.1:0-13620 GCA_965369965.1 uncultured bacterium
CCGCCAGCGGCTCCAATACCTATCGCGGTGCCTCTTTTTTCAGGGAACCAGTTAGCCACCATCGGTATTATTATCGGAGCGCCGGCAAAGGCCATGCCAACGGACATTATAATTCCATACAGAATAAAGAAATGCCAGAGTTCATAAACGAGGGCGCAAGCGGCGGCACCGATGCTTAGTAAAAGGATACCGATAATAAGGGTAAATTTGGGTTTCCAGCGATCAGCCAGGGTTCCTGCTATCGGGGCGAAGGCGCCGTAAAAAATCATATTGAGTGAGAACATCAAAGACGTGCTGCCTCGCGTCCAGCCGAATTCATTCAGTATTGGCGGGAAAAAGGCGGCAAAGGAATGGCGGATACCGTAGACGAGTAGCCCTAATATGACGACCAAGGCGATAATTATCCAGCGATATGAAGAATTGGGTAAGTTTTTCATATGAGCCCTATATCTTATACGCCTTTCTCCTCATAAGTGTCAAAAGAGGATTATTCAAATATATTGTCGACTTTCTCCCGATTCTCGTCTTTCGTCATGCGCCACCGGCTGAGAATTAAGGAAAAGGTACTCCCGGATTGTAGTTTCCCGGGAGGCCGGGTGCGGGTATCTATCCAGACATGTCCCGGCTAACTCAGCGAGAATAACAGGTCAATAAGTATCGATAAAGTCTTTATTGAGCGCTCAACGGAAGCCAGCTCGGGGTTAGCCCGCGACATCTTGCCGGCCACCCCTTCGAGCTCGGATGTCAAACCGGTGATCAAATTACGCAGGTCAGCGGTGCCTTCTTTATCTTTGTAAGCACTTACCCTGGCAACAACGGTATCTTCCGCCGAGACGATTTTAAGCTGCTCAAGCGCCATGGCAAAAGTGATTCCCCGGAGACCGAGTATCACCTGCCTCCCCTCGGCAGCTTGTCGTTGCCCCCGGGCCTCATGCTTGGCCGCATCTTCCGTCTTGCGGGTTAATCCCCGGGATAACCGAAGCAGTTCGTCCATTCCGTTTTCTGGAGTCTCTGTTTCCATGGTGTTCCTGTCATAACCGGTAAATTGTTAACATTATAGCAGAACGACCCGGTAAAACGTGGATTTTTAAGCCGGTTAAAGACAGCTCTTTTCTCCAGGGATGTTTAGCGGTCTTCTCGTGCCGTTTGGGAAAATCTACCTGGGTGCTTGGACCAGCTCCAGCGTCATCCCCTCGGGGCCATCCAAAAAGACGAGCTGCCAGCCGAATACCGGGCTGGTCTCATCGGTTACCTTACATGGCGGTGAACGGAACTGGACGCCTTTCGCCTTCAGGTCATCATATATCCGGTTAATATCATCCACTACAAAACCGATATGCGGGTAGCCTATGTCGTTCATGTTTCCTTTTAGTTCTTTCCCGGGAGGAGAAAGATACTGAATGAACTCCAGGACAAAATCCTGAACCTTTACTTTTCTCACCCGGGTGTGCGCTCCCGGCAGACCGGTGAACTTTTCAATCAGTTCCCCTTCATAGCCGTATTGCTCTCCGATGTCGGTGCAGCCGAATGTGTTCCGGAACCAGTCGATGACGTAGTCCAGGTCCTTGACCGTAATGCTGACGTGGTTTATTCTCATGGTGGAACTCTCCCCTCTGGTTTATTCTTACCCCGCCCTGCGGCTGGTTTTTATGTGAAAAACATCGCCGCCATCCGGTAGACATTTAAGGTTACCGTTTTTTCTTTATCAACCACCTTTTCCAGCGGGGTGCTGGTAATGCGGTTGCCCTTCAGAGCGGCCATTTGGCCGTACTTTCCTTCCCTGATTAGTTCTACTGCTTTTATGCCGAGACTGGTCGCCAGGTTCCGGTCGTAAGCTACCGGTGTGCCGCCCCTCTGTATATAGTCCAGGGAGGAAAACCTGGTTTCCAGCCCTGTCTTCTCTTCAATAATTTTGCCGATGTTTTCACCCACCAGGCCCGGCAAGTCCTCGTTATCGACCAGTCTGACGCCTTCCGCCACGACGACGATACTGAAATGTTTGCCCATCTTTTTTCTTCCTTCCACCATCAGGCAAAGTTCGTCTATTTTTTGGCTGGTCAGGGGGATTTCGGGTATCAGTATGGCATCGGCGCCGTTGGCCAGTCCGGCATAAACGGCGATCCACCCCGCCCGGCGTCCCATGACCTCCAGTAGCATCACCCGGTGATGGCTCTCCGCTGTGGAGCGTAGCCTGTCCAGGGCGTCGGTGGCAATCTGGACGGCGGTTTGAAAACCTATCGAGTAGTCGGTGCCCGCAACGTCATTATCGATTGTTTTCGGAATCCCGATAACCGGTAAGCCCTGCCGGTATAATTTACCGGCGATACTCAGCGTCCCGTTGCCGCCCAGGACTACCAGTCCGCATAGATCCATCGCTTTATACCTGTCCAGGGCCAGTTGGACGCCATTTTCAGTACGTAGCGGGCTGAATCTTGACGTGCCCAGAATGGTGCCTCCACGGTCGATAATTCCGGACGTTCTGATACCGTCCAGGACTTCAGTGTTATCTTCCATGAAACCCTTCCAGCCGTCACGGAATCCGATTACTTCGTAACCCGTCTGGAGGGCTGTTTTAGTGGTGGCTCGAATCGCCGCGTTAAGACCGGGACAATCCCCACCCCCGGTTAGGATACCGATTCTCTGGCCGGTTTCCATATTGGTGCCTCCTTTGTCGGGGAGTGTTGTCAATATACCGGTGGTGGTATCGTCAAGGGCTGTTTTCTAAGCGGCAGTGAAGGTTTGCCGGTCGAGTCCGGATTAATGTCAGTAGTCCGCTGTTTTTTACCGTAAATTTTTCCCTTTGAGGGTACCATTCGGTAGATACTCAGTTGACGTCCCGGCGCCCTTTTCCGGCACCGGTGGGGACGGCATCAGAGCGTGTGCCACCTGGTCTGGGTGAGTTTCTCCTCGTTAAGGTAGAGTTTACCGTCCTCGGTTACTTCAATCAAAGATATTCTTAACATGAATTGCAGGGCGCGCGGTTTGTGGTCGCGTCTGTGGAACATTCGTTCCAGCATCGGTTTGGGTTTGAGTCCCATTTCCTCAAGCGGTAGGGCGGTTTTGGGGTTAATGGCGTTGAATTTCCTGAAAATGCGAATTACCTTGGGGATGTTTCTTACCAGTATCCATTGGGGTACGAAAAAAACGATGAGGATAAAGGCTAATGCCATTCCAACCCAGAAAAGTATGTCATACAGCATAGTTCTTATCTCCTTCCCAGAAAAGTATGTCATACCGCATGGTTTTTAATTCCTTCTCAGAAAAGTATGTCATACCGCATAGGAATTATTTCCTTCGGCTCTTTTCAGGCAGACTATGAATTGTTCTATTATATCATACCCGGGAAGCGATTTCCTGGTGCTGCCCGTTCCCTGAGATGGCTGAGTTTGAAAGGGTGGGCGGATACCAGTTCCGGCCGCCGGCAGGGCGGAGAACTCATCTCCCGACAGGTAACGTGGCAGTTGGCGGTACACCCGTCGATGGCCCGGAAACGGCCGTCTGCCTGCTTTCTGGAGAAGGGTAGCCGGAAGCGTTCGCAGTGGGGCAGTCCTGCCGAGTCGGATTCCGGGGCGCTCAGTTCCTGGCAGGTGGCATAGGTCATACCGTGCCTTTCCACTATTGCCTTGAGCCTCTGGTGGAACCCAAGCCTTAACTCTCTCTTCAAGAGGTATCCCTGGCTGGTTCCGCTTCGCTCGTACCGGTATTCTTGCTCAAAGTGGCTGGCGGCCTCCCCGGATAGTCGGGTTATTGCCTCTAGTACCTGCTGCCAGAGGCTGCTGCCGGCCGGTAAAGAGCGGTTCTTGGACAGCCTGCCCGTGCTGGATATAATGTGCTTCGCTCCGGTGGCGGCAAAAGCCTTCACCAGACGCTCAACCTGGTCAAACCATGAATTGCCGTAGAGGGCCTGAAAAAGATGGGGGAAAACGGGGTCAAAGCGGATTAGGGTATCGATGCCGGATTCGGCCAGGCGTTTTACCGCTTCGAGCCGCTGGTTAAAGGCAGGGGCGGCCGGCGAAAGAAGGGAGAGGATATCGGCGGTGCCTTCAATAGTAACGGCGACGAACT
This sequence comes from uncultured bacterium, assembly GCA_965369965.1. Lineage (GTDB taxonomy): Bacteria > Chloroflexota > Dehalococcoidia > Dehalococcoidales > RBG-16-60-22 > JACZSH01. The sequence goes on from CBDUSH010000038.1 coordinate 4,066, forward strand.
TGGGCTGGTAGGCGGCAAAACCGGGCAGGTCGAGGAGAAACCCGGGGTCACCCTTGGTGGTGATACAAAAGGCGACTCCGTAGTCCATCAGCAGTTGCACCAGGCGCTTCACCTCAATCCTGAGTTCGGGAATGGGCTGGCAGGGGTCGGATACGTTGGAGATGGAAATTGGTGGACAGAGGGCGATTCTTTTCAGGTCCTTTTCCACCAGCGCCGGCAGGTTATCGTAAACCAGCGTCTCCGCCGAGTATTCGGAGTATATCGCCTGCCGGGCATAGCAATAGATACAGCTGTGGACGCAGTGAGCCGGGCCGGGAGGGGTCACGTTGATTATCCAGAAATGGGGACATTTTCGGTCGGGCGAGCGGTAAGGGAAATCGTGCAGTGTCGAGCTCTTTTTGCTGATTAGTTTTACTTTTCCCGCTGGTCTCTGCATGGCTATCGAATCAATCCGGTGATCCCTGTTCATTATATACCAATCTTCCTCTCCCTTTATACTTGCTGGATGGGGAGAGCGGGGCGTTTGTCAATTGAAATAATAAGGCGCACAATTAAAGTAAGTCAGCTATTCAAAAAATGGTGGAAACCGGGTAAGGAGGAGAAAAATGGTGACTTTCAATGGCGTCAATCACCTGGCCATGGCCACCGGAGACATGGATCGAACAATCTTGTTCTGGAGGGATTTACTGGGTATGCGCCTCGTCGCCGGTCTCGGTCAACCGGGATACCGGCATTTCTTTTTTCAGATTTCGGACAGTGACCTGATTGCCTTCTTTGAGTGGTCGGGAGTTGAACCGGTGCCGGACAAAGAGCACGGCCGTCCGGTCAGCGGCCCCTTTATTTTCGACCATGTCTCCTTCGGCGTTGAGGCTGAAAAAGACCTCTGGGAATTGAAGGACAGACTGGCGGCGGCCGGTTTTAATGTCTCCGATGTTATCGACCACGGGTTTATCCATTCTATCTACGCTCACGACCCGAATGGTATTCCCATCGAGTTTTCGCATAATGTGGCCGGAATTGATATCCGCAGGGAGCCACAGATGAAGGACAAGGTACCCTCTTCGCTAACGCGGGAAGGGGCGGAGCCTCACCCGGATAAATGGCCGGAGGTGAAAAAACCCACTCCTTCTTCGGAGTGGGTGGCCTACCCCGGCGCCGGCAGCGAGTTGTTTCACGGGAAAAAGAACTGACTGACGCCGGGCTTTGTTTTAGTTCATTGATGGATCGGAAAAAGATTGCCTGAAAAGAAAGCCGGCCGTATCGGCGTGGTCTTTCAGCGCTATGGCTGGTCGCTAAACCGCTAGGCGCTTTGTCCCGGGTAGGCGAAACTCTCTTCGATATTGGCCAGCAACTGGTCAGCGAGGACGGCCAGCATGGCCGCCGGAATGGCTCCTTCCAGTATAAAGGCGATGTTGTCCTGTACCAGGCCGGCGATTATCGGCGAGCCGAGGCCCCCCGCCCCGATGACGGCGCCTATCATGGCCGTGCCGATGTTAATGATGACCGAGGTGCGTATCCCAGCCAGGATGACTCTGGCCGATAAAGGGATTTCCACCCGGAACAGGGCCTGCCACCGGCTCATCCCCATGCCGTAGGCAGTCTCCAGCGAGCCGGGCGGTACTGCGCTCAGTCCGGCGATGGTATTCCTCACTACGGGCAGCAGCCCGTACAGAAAGAGGGCGGCGATGGTGGGCAACAGGCCGAAACCGAGCATGGGCACGGCCAGGGCGAGCACGGCCACTGGTGGGAAGGTCTGGCCGAACGAGGTAATGTCGGTGACCAAAGGCAGGAAGTTACGTCCGGCGGGGCGGGTGACCCATACCCCTACCGGCACGCCGATCAGTATCGTGAAGCTACTGGAAATAGCTACCAGACTCAGGTGTTCCATGACCAGGACGATTAAACTGGTACGGGGATGGAGCACCTGACTTTCCTGTGGGAAAAGAAACCGGAGGGCTGTTTCCCATAACCCCGAACTACTGATGATGGCGATAAATAGCCCGCCGAATACTGCCAGCAGGACCCAGCGCCGCCTCCGGTGCTCTCTCAACGGTTATGCCTCCCCGTTGGCGGTAGCTGCCTCGACATCGTGCAGCGTTATCTCGCCGATTAGACGTGCTTCATCGTCAACCACCGGGATGCTTTTAAAGCCATGCCCCAGCATCCGCGAAAGCGCTTCGCGCAGGGTAGCCTGGTTGGTGAGGGCGATTTCACGGATATCCCCGCTGAAGATTGTTTCCCGGGCGGTAACCGGTTCTGACAGGCTGTCCCGGCCTATCCATCCGATGGGTTTGCCTTCACCGTCGACTACCCACACCGAAGGGCGGTTGGCCATAACGGCGGCCACTTCTTTGATGGAGTCACTGGTTTTTACCGATGGGCAGGGGCGGATAAAATCTCCTATCCCGATGCGGGACAGCCGTTTCAGGGCGCGGTCGGTGCCGACGAAGTCATGGACAAATTTGTTGGCCGGTCTGGAGAGTATCGTTTCCGGCGTGTCATGCTGCACCAGCCTGCCCATTTCCATAATGGCTATCCGGTCGGCCAGACGGATGGCTTCGTCGAGGTCGTGGGTGACCATGATAACCGTCTTCTTCAGTGCCTGCTGGATACGGATGAACCGGGCCTGGAGTCGTTCCCTGGTGAGGGGATCTACCGCTCCGAACGGCTCGTCCATGAGCAGTATGGGCGGGTCGGCCGCCAGCGCCCGGGCGACGCCGATACGCTGGGCTTCGCCGCCGGAAAGCTGGCTGGGGTATTTCAGGGCGTGTTCTACGGGGTTGAGGCCGACCAGTGTCAACAGTTCCTCAACCCGACGGGCGATGTCGTCTTTCCCCCAGTGAAGCAACTCTGGGACGGTGGCGATATTGGCGGCAACGGTCAGGTGAGGGAAGAGGCCGACGCTCTGAATGGCGTAGCCAATCGACCGGCGGAGCGGTTCCGGTTTGACCTGGCGGGTGTCCCGGCCATCAATGAAAATGTTCCCTGAGGTCGGTTCGATAAGGCGGTTTGTCATTCGCAGGGTGGTCGTCTTGCCGCAACCGGAAGGACCGATAAGTACGCAGACTTCGCCTTTTTCAATCTCGATGGACAGGTCATTGACGGCCACCGTCTCCCCGTAGACCTTGGTGACGTGCTCCAGTCGTATCATGATTCTCCTCCGGTAAGTCCTTTCGGCGTGGCCAGCCTGACCACAGTCCTCAGCACGGCGTCCACCGCCATAGCCAGGACGATAATCGGGATAGCTCCCAGGATAATCAGGTCGGGCGCGGCTTGCCCCAGTCCCTGAAAAACAAACCAGCCCAGCCCACCGGCGCCGATGAGGGCGGCCAGCGCGGTAAGGCCGACCGATTGTACCGAGGCGATGCGGACGCCCTCCAGAACGAGCGGTGCCGCCAGGGGTACTTCCAGTCGACGAAACACCTGTCGCCGGCTCATTCCCATGCCCAACCCCGCGTTGATGACTGCCGGGTCAAGCTGGCGCAGGCCGACGAAGGTGTTCCGGACGATGGGCAGCAGGGAGTAGATAACCAGGGCGATTATCGCCGGGGTCGGGCCTACCCCCCGGATGCCGATTTCCCGGAGAAAGGGAAAGGCGAAGGAGAGCGCCGAAAGCGGGGCGATGAGCAGCCCGAACAGCGCCAGGCTGGGTATCGTCTGGGTGATATTTGCGATGAAAAATATCGGTTTTTCGGCACGCCGGCTGCGGACCGCCCAGATGCCCAGCGGGATACCAATCAGGATGCCGGCGGTGACGCTGCCGCTAAAGAGCAGGATGTGCTGCAGCAGTTCCTGCTGGAAACGTGCTTCGCGTCCGGTGAATTCCTGAACTACGGAGAGATCGTTGAACCATCCGGTAAATAAAAGGGTGATTATAATTACCGGCCCGCTCCAGGCGATAAAATATCTCCAGGCGGGTGAGTCAACCAGTCTCTGCCGGCTGGCGAATATCATGATGTAGGTAGCAGCCAGGGACAGCCAGATTCCGGCGCTGAGCGAAACACGGGCAAAAGCGGCTGCCTGTTCAATCAGGCGGTTCGCCGCCAGTCCGGCGAAAAAAAAGGTCAGCACCAGGAGTGAGTTGGCGGTCATGCCCAGAATGATGGCGTGCCGCCGGCTTTTCCCGGACAGGCTGAGAATAAGGCAGGCGTGCCACAGCACCAGAAGGAGGGCGGCGCCTTCCCAGCCCACCGCCTCCCACAGGCTCAAACTCGTCCCCGCTGCCAGCCGGCTCGACTTCAGCGTCAGCCAGCCGAAGGTGAGTGAGAAGAGGCCGATACTGGCCCCGGTAATCGCCACGCTGTTGCGGTTGACCAGGTGCCGGCTTATCCCTTTAATCCCTGACAAAACTACTTTAAGAACCCATTGGCCGTCAGGTAGTCACGCGCCACGTCTGCGGCGGCCTGTCCCTCAAAGGCAATCCTGGCGTTGAGGGTCTGCAGCCTCTCCAGGTCGAGTGATTGGAAGACCGGCTCTAAAATCGTCGCCAGTTCGGGGTACTGGTCGAGGACCTCTCCCCTGACGATGGGCGCCGGTTCATAAACCGGTTGTACGTTCCTCGGGTCACTCAGCACCACCAGTCCCAGGGCGGCCAGCGAACCGTCTGTGCCGTAAGCCATGGCTGCGTTTACCCCGTCGGTGCCTTCGGCGGCGGCTTTTTCCGTCTGCGCCGTATTACCGCCGGACAGCGTTATTAGCTGGTCTCGGGTGAGACTGAACCCGTAGGCCTCCTGGAAGGCCGGCATGGCCATCGGGCTGGTAATGAACTCTTCGGAACCGATAAGCTTGACATAACCACCACCATTGATGTAGGTGGCGAAATCGTCAAGGGAGGACAGTCCCTCTGCTTCGGAAAGTGTTTTCGGTATTGCTATCGCCCAGGTGTTATTGGCCGGGGCTGATTTCAGCCAAACGATGTTGTTGGCGGCCAGGTCCAGCATCTTGACTCTTTCGAAACCCTGCCCGGCGTCTTTCCAGACCTCGGAAGTAGCCTCGTCAAAGAAGAAAGCTCCGTTGCCGGTGTATTCCGGGTAAATGTCGATTTCGCCGCTGGTAATCGCCTTGCGTACCACCGAAGTAGGCCCGAACTCGGATTTATCAATCGCTTCAATGCCGTTGTCTTCCAGCATGGCGATTATCATCTGGGAGAGCAGGGCGCCTTCGGTATCTATTTTGGAGCCGACGACGATGCCCGGTTTACTGCAGCCGGGCAGTATCAGCGCCAGCATCAGCACCAGGGCTCCCAGTAAAATAAGTGTCTTTTTCATACGTCCCTCCTTCAAGCTCGTATCAAATCTTTTTCATGAATCGTCGTAGATGGATAGTGCCTGCTTTAACCACCTGACCGGTTGTTGTCAACCCCTACCTTACGGTAATTTTGCCTTTCGGTGCGGAGAAGATTTCTCCGATGACAGCCGCCTCTTCGACACCTGCCCCGTGCAGTCTTCCCAGTAAAGTGTCCGCTTTTTCCGGGGCCACCGCAATCAGCAGTCCCCCTGACGTCTGCGGGTCAAAGAGAATGTCCGCCAGGTAGTCGGGGACTTTCCTGTCTATCTCAACCATATCCTGTCGGAACTCCCGGTTACGCTGCAATCCCCCCGGCACCATCCCCATCCGGGCAAGCTCCGGCGCGTTCGGTAAGACAGGAACGACGGTCGAATCTATGACCATACCGGTGTCGGTGCCCTCAATCATCTCGGCGGCATGGCCGAGCAGTCCGAAACCGGTAATATCGGTGCTGGCGGTGACGCCGGCTTCCTGCATCAACTCAGAGGCTTTCCGGTTAAGCGCCGCCATGCTTCTCATGGCTCCGTTTACCGTAGACTCGTCCGCTTTTCGGTTTTTTAAGGCGGTGCTGATTATTCCCGTGCCCAGCGGCTTGGTCAGGATTAACCTGTCGCCAACCCTGGCGCCGGTATTGAAGACCACTTTTCCCGGGTGAACCGTGCCGGTAATGGAAAGCCCGTATTTAAGCTCCGGGTCTTCCACGCTGTGTCCTCCCACCAGGGCCACTCCCGCCTCGTGCACCTTGTCCACTCCTCCGGTCAGGATTTCTTTCAATATCGAGATGTCCATCGTCTTTATCGGGAAACAGACGATGTTCAATGCTGTCAACGGTTTCCCGCCCATGGCGTAGACGTCACTCAGCGCGTTGGCGGCGGCAATCTGTCCGAACCAGTAAGGATCGTCCACGATAGGCGTGAAGAAATCCACCGTCTGGATGATAGCCAGTTCGTCCGACAGTTTATAAACGCCGGCATCCTCGGCCCTTTCCATTCCCGCGATGAGATTGGGATCGGTGCTCAGAGGCAAACCGGACAACGCTTTCTTGAGGTCTCCCGGACCTATTTTACACGCTCAGCCTGCCCCGCGAACGGCTTCGGTAAGGCGTGGCTTTGCCCTCTCACTCATCCTGCGCACCTCCGTTATATCGTTATTAACCGCCGGTTGTGGTCCAGGACTCATTGTATTATACTGCTAGACAGCCACGCTCTCAAGTGGTTGACACGTGTTATTTCAGTCGGCCGCCTCTTCTTCCAGGGTTTCACAGCAGCCGCACTCACATTGTTCCCCGGTGGCACAGGGCACACAGCAGTACATTACCCCTTCTTTCTCGTGCCCTTCGACGACGCTGCAGCCGCATGTCGGGCAAAGTTGTTCCACCATTTTACCATCACCTCCTTATCCGGTAGTCTTGTCCGGTAGTTAGATAAACTCACTCATCAGTTTTACCATCTGTGGCTCCAGTCTTTGCTCCACCAGCGGCCCGTTTTTCAAGGCGGGTAACTGCTCTTCAAAGGTAGGACGCTCGGCCCGGTAAATTACCCCGGTGGGTATTCGGTCTCCCCATTCCTGGGATTTGGCAAAGGCGGCCAGCTTGTCGGCCGGGTCATAGTCGGCGCCTAGTTTATAAATCCTTTCCCGGTACCAGGTATAGGTGTTTTTATGGTTGAAGGTGGGACATGGCTGGAGAATATCGATAAGGGCGAATCCCTGGTGGGTAATCCCGGCTTTAATCAGGTCGGCCAGTTGGTCGACGTCACCGGCGAACCCCCTGGCGACGAAACTGGTATCAACGGCTATTGCCACCGCCATGGGGTTAAACGCGGTGGGGGCGCCCTGGGGAGTCGTCTTGGTTACGTAACCGGTGTCACTGGTCGGCGAGGCCTGACCTTTGGTCAGGCCGTAGACCTGGTTATTGTGTACCAGATAGGTAAGGTTGTGGTTCCGGCGGGCGGCGTGGATAAAATGGTTTCCCCCCTCCCCATAGCCGTCCCCGTCGCCGCTCACCACGATGACCACCAGTTCCTCGTTGGCTATCTTGGCGCCGATTGCCGGCGAGACCGGTCGACCATGCAGAGAGTTAAACAGGTTACTCCGGCTGTAATGGGGCAGCTTTCCGGATTGACCGATACCGGAAACCATCAGCACCCGGTGGGGTTCAAGCTCAAGTCCAACTAGCGCCTGGTTCACCGCTTTCAGGATGCCAAAATCACCGCAGCCGGGACACCAGGCGGGTTTGAGTCCGGCGTAATCAGCTATGGATACCATCGTCACACTTTCCCTCTCTTACTTTGGCGGCAATGTGAGCCGGCGTGAAAGGACGCCCGTCATACTTGAGGATATGACCGGTGACTTTCTTCCCGGTTTCCCGGGTAATCAGGTGGGCCAGTTGTCCGGTGGCGTTGTTCTCCACCACGTAGCTATATTGCGCCCGGTCCATGGCGTCAGTGACTTCCTCACCGGGGAAGGGCCACAGATCATTAAAATGCAGGGAATTAATTTCCATGCCTTCCCCGCGCAGGATATCCACCGCTTCGCTGATGGCACCGCGGGTGCTCCCCCAGCCGATGAGCGTCGTCTCGGCGTGCTTGGGGCCATGTAAAACAGGGGGAGAGATTTCCTGCTTCAGACTGAACAGCTTCCGCAGGCGTTTCTGTACCTGGGCCGTCCTTGTTGGGCCGTCTTCAATCAGGTGGCCCTCTTCATTATGCTCATCACTGTCGGTTATCACCAGGGCGCGGCTTTGCCCGGGAAAAGCCCGCGGCGAGATTCCGGACCTGGTTACCCGGTGTCGCTTGTATTCACCGGCTTTGTTATCATTGTCTGCCGTGAACAGGGCACCCCGGTCAACGGTTACTTGAGCCATGTCAAACTTGTCCACCGTGCCGTACGAACTGGCCAGGTACTGGTCGGTCAGGATGATGACCGGCAACTGGTACCGGTCGGCCAGATTGAATGCTCTGACGGTAGACCAGAAAGCGTCCTCGATTGTGGCCGGGGCGAGTACCGCCCGGGGGAACTCCCCGTGATGGGCGTGCAGCACAAATTCAAGGTCTCCCTGCTCTGTCCGTGTGGGTAATCCCACCGCCGGACCGGGACGCTGGGCGTTTACGACTACAATCGGCGTCTCGGTGATCCCGGCCATCCCGAGCCCTTCTACCATCAGGCAGAAACCGCTTCCCGAGGTGGCCGTCATCGCCCGGACACCGGCGTAACCGGCGCCGACGACCATATTCATGGCCGATATTTCGTCCTCGGCATGCACCATTACCAGTCCCAGGTCTTCAGCTTTGGCGGCGAAATATTCCATGATGGAGGATGCCGGGGTCATCGGGTAGGCGGCCATAAATTTACATCCGGCGGCAATCGCCCCCAGGACGAGGGCTTCATTGCCGGTGAGCAGCATTCTCCGGATATCACTTACCGGATGGAGCTGGTGTTCAAATATACCTTTAAAGTGATTCCGGGCATAATTGTAACCCGCCCGGGCGGCCCTGACGTTGTTTTCACCGACTTCCGGTGCCGGAAAATGCTCTCGCAGGATCTCTGCCAGTATTTCAAAATCATATCCGGTCAGTCCCAGTCCGGCCCCGAGGGCGACTGTGTTCGTCATCAGCTTGCCGCCGGCTTCTTTTTCCGCCAGCTTTTCCAGGGGCACTCCCAGTTGGTTTCCGTTACCAGTGGGAGCCGCTATCCTGTCATTATCAAATATTATTACGCCGTCAGTGGCCAGTTCCCGGTGGTGAAGGCCTATGCTTTCTTCGTTAAGGGCCAATAACACGTCAATCGTTTCATTGATTGCGCCCACCCGGCCTTCTTTTACTCTCACCCGGAAAAAATTATGGCCGCCCCTCACCCTTGACTCGTAGTCCTGGTCGCCAAAAACATGGAAACCACCCCGGGAAAACGCCTTGGCCAGTAAGAAACCTACCGATTGGACTCCCTGTCCGGCCTCCCCACCGACCATGAAATTAATTTCCCTGGACATTCGTTACCTCTCTTCGGCGGCCGCAAGGTTATTTTCTTACGTCAATCACCCCGTCCGTTTATCGGGCGGTGGGACGTGCTTATTTCAGACTTACTCCACGATAATGGTGGCTTTCATAAAGGGATGGATCGTGCAGTAGTATTCGTAGGTACTGTTCCCGTCGAAGGTGTAGCTGAAAATATCCCCGGTGGACAACCACCCGCTGTCATACTGAGTCTCCAGAGTGGTGACGGTATGAGGCGGTCCATCCAGGTTCGTCCAGGTGACCGTAGTTCCCGACGGGA
>CBDUSH010000039.1:0-13392 GCA_965369965.1 uncultured bacterium
AAAGACTCTAAAGCACATAAAAGTTAGCTCAACCGATGTCAGGATGCCGTCTGGTATTTCCAGTTACCGGGCCGCTCCGGAACGCTTTTCTTCCCACTGCGGGCGGCAGATTTCCATGAGCAGAAAATCGTGCCCGTTCTTTAGCGCCTGGCCACAAGGGGTAAAGCCGCTTTTCAGGAAGCATTTTCGCGCCCGCTGGTTCCATGGAAGGGTTTTCAGGTAGATGCGCTTCAGTTCCGTCCATGCAAACAGGTAATCCACCAGCGCCACCACCGCGTCCTCGCCGTAGCCGGCATCCCAGTAATCACGGTTGCCGATCATAATGCCCATCTCGACTTCGCTCTTATCCCGGTCCACGTTGTAGTAAACACAATTACCGATGTGTTCCCCGTCAACAGTTTCCACGCTCAGCAGACGCCGTGTTGCATCCGGGCGATGAAGTTCGTCGGAGTATTCCATCAGGTATCGCGAATAGGGCATGGTCAGGGGCAGGGTAGCGTCAAGCGACACCAGGTCGGGGTCTGTTTGCCACCGGTAGTCGTTCCGGGCGTCGGACAGTTTTTTTGCCCGCAATCTGACTTTATTGCCTTTAATCATCCCGGACGGCCTTCACCCGACTGATTATTCCTCGTCTTCCTCCTCATCATCCTCCTCGTCTTCCTCCCCCTCGCCGCGCTCCCATATCGGCTCGGTAAAATAGTCGATGTATTCTCCCATCGCCTGGGCGGCCACCTGTTTCATTCTTTCCCTGGTCTCCAGCGCCACCTGTACCAGTTCGTTCATGTCAACTTCGATTTCCAGCATCCCGGTCAGCGCCCTCAATACGGAGAGGGCCGCCATCGGGTTCTGTATCCGCGTCGCGTAGGCGGGCACCTCACCCAGCAGGCAGAAACCGTCAACGCCTTTCTCCTTGGCCACTCCCAGCAGCAGTCCGTTCAAACCGGCGATTTGCAGATTACTGGCCGGCATCAGGTTGTATCGTTTCAGGTCCTCCGCCGCCGCCGGGTTGGTGGCCACCCCCAGGACGCCGGGCTGCTCGGTATGGTGGATGCGTGTCATCGCCGCGGCGCAGGTAAATATCTTCTTTATCTCAAATTTAATACCGACATCAAGGACGCAGGTGGCCAGGTCGTACCCTTTGGAGGCCGGCTGGTCTTCACCGACGAATAATATGAGATCGCTTCCGGCAACTTTATTTTTCCAGTAGTAAAAAGTGCTCCGGGGGAATTGCGGCGCTTCGACGACGTTGTTCCTGACCAGGATGCCGGTCGGGTCGAAAAAGCGGGAGGCCTCCACATTGCCAAGCTCCTTGAAGTCCAGCTTTTTCAGCAGATAGGTGGCCACTATCATGGACACGTTACCGATGCCCGGCCAGGCGGTCAGCATATTCGGGGAGTTAAGCCTGGGCCGAGCCGTGAATTTAACCAAACCTTTCATATCATCATGCCCCTTTTATTCCATTATTTAGCGACCCCATCCCCTCTTAAACTCCCCTTAAAGCGGTATTTTCAATCTCATTGAAGCTATCTTACCTTGTTCTCCGGACTAAATCTATTTGCTGGCCACGGACAGCCCGGAGCAGTAGACAGGCGGTGTCAGCAAAAAGTTACCCACCCACCGGGCATCCCGGCCGATAGCTTCAACCTTTTCAAGAACCTGGTAAACATTGCCCGATATCATGGTATCCTTCACCCTGCCCGTTATTTTACCATTTTCCACTTTATACCCCAGCAGCACGTTGCCGCTGAAATCCCCTCCCAGGATATTCCCCTGCTCGGCGCCCATCACCTGTTCGACAACCAGCCCTTCCTTCATGTCCCCCACCATTTCCTCGAAAGCAGTCTCTCCGGGGGTAATGACAAAAGCGCTGGGAGACGGGGATGGTAAGCCGCCCCGCCCCCGGCTGCCGTTACCGGTGCTGCGCTTACCGGCCAGGCCGGCCGTCTGCAGGTCGTACAGGAAGCCGGTTACCGTCCCCTCGGTGATAAGTCCGGTGCGCTGGCTGGGTACGCCTTCGTCGTCACAGGGGCGACTCCCCGGGCGGTAGGCCACCAGCGGATCATCCCGCAACGACAATTTCGAGTCGAAAACCCGCTCGCCGAGCCGTTCGCCCAGCGGCGAAGCTCCTTCCAGCACCGTCTTGCCATTGAAAGCGGACATCAGCGGCATAATCAGTGAGCTGGCAACCCCGTTAGGGGTAAAGACCACCGGCAGTGACTTGCTCTCTACCGTGGCCCGGTGCCTGGCCAGTTCGAGTCGCCGGACGACCAGTTCAGCCACTGCCCGGGAATCCGATATCGGGTGACAGGAGCTTTCGCTTTCGCCGACAAAGAGCATGTCCGTGTCGCGAATAAGGCTCCCCTCCACACCCAGGTAAAAGAAGCTTTTCCGGTAATTTGCCTGCCCGCCGCGGGAATTCATAATGCGCACCGTGACGGTGCCCCGGGTCACTCCGGCTTCACAGATAATATCCGGGGTATGTTTGATTACAGGGGCGATAAGCTCTTCCCCCAGCTTAATCATCGTCTCGTTCGATACCGTCTCCACTCCGGCGTCAAAAATTTCAACCCCGGGCAGAGAATCCGTGGCCGGCAGTTCAAACCGGGCCTGGGTTCCGAACCGGGCGGTTTCCAGGGCGGTGGCAACGAGGCTCTCCGCATCGCCCAACCCGGTGGCCGTGGCATAGCCGATCCGGCCGTCTTTGATAACTCGCAGCGCCACGCCCGTCTGCTGACTGGTCTGGAGCTGCTTCAGCCGGTTGGTCTCAAAATGAACGCTGGTCTCTTCCGAAGAAGTGAAAAATACTTCCGCGTCCTCGGCCGACTGAATGGCTCGCGCCAGAATATTTTCCATTCACCTGCCTCCGATGAGACAACGGCGAATCCTGATATGAGGGCTGCCGTTGGAAACCGGCAGCGGTGACTGCCCTCCTTTACCGCAGCCGCCGCCCTGGTTCATGTCCAGGTCGTTACCGATGGCGTCAACATTCTGAAGGGTATCGAAGACATTACCGGTCAACACCACCGGCCGCAGAGGTTCGGCCAGCCGGCCGTTACGAATCATATAGGCTTCACCCGCCGAAAAAGTAAACATTTCCATGCTGGTGGTACCCCCGTACCAGTTCTTGGCGTATATCCCCTCTTTAATATCGCTTATCATCTCTTCGAAAGTTACCGACCCCGGTTCGATATAGGTATTACTCATGCGGACAATCGGCGGATGATGGTAGTTGAGCGCCCGGGCATTACCGGTGAGACTCTCTTCCATCTTGGCGGCCGTCTCGCGGGAGTGCAGCCTGCCCGTCAGCTTACCTTCCCGTATCAGGTAGGTTTTGCTGGCCGGCACGCCTTCATCGTCATATTTGTAACTGCCCCGCAGTCCCGGCTGCAGCGCCGAGTCCACGATATTGAGCTGCGGACTGCCGAATTGCTTGCCCAGCCTCATTATTTCCCGCAGGCGTTCGTTTTCGTACAGGAAATCCGACTCAGAAAGGTGCCCGAAAGCTTCGTGAACAAAGACGCCGGCCAGCACCGGGTCCAGGACAACCGTATACTCGCCCCCTTTTACCTGGGGTGCGGAGAGTAATGTCACCGCGTGCCGTGCCAGCCGTTCCACCTGCTGGTGGCAATGCTGCAGGGGGCTGACATCACCCCGGCTCCCCGCGCTCATCCCCACCTGCTGCACTTCCCCGTTCTTACTGGCCACCGCGGTCACCCTCAGGGTGAAATCAATTCTCTCCTGCTCGATGTAACTGCCCGCCGAATTCAGGTAAATGGTCTTCTTACGGCTGTCCCCGTAGCCGATAGTCGAGGTCTGTATCTCCGGAGTTCGCCAGACAATATCGTTATACTCATCCAGCAGGCGTTTTTTCTCCGCCAGCGGTATCTCGGCCGGGTTTTTATCCGCTTCTTCGGAAACACTGTCGACCACCGGCTCTGTTTCCGCCAGCCGGCTGACTTCCCTGCCGACGACTTGCGCCTGCTTTACCGCCGCGTCAACCCGGACCGGCAGGTCTTTGAAACTGTTGAAACTGACGAAGCCCCACCCCCCCTTGACCAGTGCCCGGACGTTACCGCCGATACTACTCGACCGGCCGATAGAGTCCAGCTCCCTGCCCCGGTAGGTAATGTGGCTGGTCTGCGCCTCTTCAAGACGCGCCTCCAGATAATCGGCGTCATTTTTCCGGATATTTTCAGCCAGTTGCTGGCTGACGGCATCAATGGTCACGGGCGTTCCTCACCATGAAAGGAATTCATACGGTATTGATATGCTGACAAAATAAGTTTACCGAACTGCCTGGGGCTTGTCAATTTGAAACCGGTGTCGCCGCGCGTATTACGCCCGCCCGTTCAGCCGGTGGGCGTTTCTGGGCGCCGCCACCCAGTAGGCGATTCCGGCCAGAACCAGGCATACGATAGCCAGGATAAAGGCGCCGTTGTAGCTGCCGGTTACATCATATATGTAGCCCCCCAGCCACGGCCCCAAGGCGCCGCCCACCCCCATTCCGGTCAGTATCAGCCCGGATATCGCCCCGAAGTGCCTGCCGTGGAAAATATCCGCCGCCCCCACGAAACCCATCGGCGTGTACAGTCCCGCCCCCAGCCCGAATCCCACCGCGTAAACGTACAGCAACCAGGGCTGCCCGGCATCCTCTACGGACAGCAATGCCAGTACGGCGCCAACGGATAGTACCGTGGCCAGCGTCACCGTTTTCTCCCTGCCTATCCAGTCGGACATGGCGGCGGAAAGTTGCCCGATAACCATAAAGACACCGAAGATGGCGTATATTGAAGCGGCGAATGTGCTGCTGTAGCCCATGTCCTCGGCAAACTTGACCTGGTGGGCCAGCACCACGTAAGTACCTATCCCCCAGTAGAGTGATTGTGATATAACCAGAAGCCATAACTGGTAGGTCCTCATCGCCCGGCCCAGTGTCCAGTCGCGCCGTGAGGGAAGGTTCCCTTCATCCGTCCTGGCGGTTTGTCTGAGCGTAACCGTCGGCTCGCCGCTCCCGTAAGGCCGAAGTCCTTTGCCTTCGGGGCGGTAGTGAAAAAAGAAAAGGTAAAGAGGGATAATAATTGCCATCAGCATACCGGCGACGACAAAATACGCGGACCGCCAGCTTAACTGTAAGATGGCGTACTCAATGAACATGCCGTAAGTGAAGCTGACGCCGCCCCCCACCTGTCCCATCGCCATCGCCAGCCCCCGTCGTTTGGAAAACCAGTTCGCCAGCGCCGGAGCCAGCAGCGGCCAGCCGCAGAAGGCCGTCCCCAGCGGCATCATAATCCCGAAGAGCAGGTAAAACTGCCACAGCTCGTTAGCGAAAGCACAGCCGGCCGTAGCCAGACTGACGATAACCACGCCGGTTACCATGACCCGCCTCGGTTTCCACCGGTCGCCGAGGGTACCGGCCAGCGGCGCCACCAGCCCGTAAACAAGCAGGTTCAGCGAGAGCATTATGGCGGTACTGCCCCGGCTCCAGCCGAATTCGTCCAGTATCGGTGGAAAGAATACCGAAAAGGAGTGCCTGGTGCCGTAAATCAGGGTCATGCCGAGGATGGCGGTGCCGACGATTACCCATCCGTAGAAAAAAGGTGGCCGGGATGTCTTTTTCTGCATCACTTACTTTCGGCCAGGTACCTCCCCCGGCAATTAAAATCGTCGATAAAAGTGTTTTCCAATCCGTCCGGAAAATTGCCCGGGGCAAATTATCGCGGTGCTGCCAGTTTACAAAACGGCCCGTCCGGTTGTCAATTTCAAGCGTGATTATCCGCGTCCCGGCCAGGTAACCGGGCCGCGGCCCGCCCGGATTATTCCGGGGAAAAGACGGGTATATCCTGGAAAAAGGCCTTGCTTTCTGAAAATCAGTTGTGCTATACTAGCGCGGCTATCCAAAAAAGTGAGGATATTGGTTGATAGCAAACTACGGCTACATCGGCTTATTTCTTATCGCTGTCGTTCTTTTCACTCTTTTAATGGTCACCATTCCAATCTTTTTCCGGTTACTCGGCCTTGTCTCCAGCAAACCTGACCCCGTCAAGAACTCCATCTTCGAATGCGGCATGGAAACCATCGGCAAGACGTGGGTACAATTCAACTTCCATTATTATTTCTACGCCCTGGTGTTCCTGGCCCTTGACGTACTGATTATCTTTCTCTATCCCTGGGCGGTCAGCCTGCGCGTGCTGGGTGTTTCCGGTTTCATCGCCGTGATGGTACTGATTACCATTGTTCTCGTCGGCTATATCTACGCCTGGAAAAAGAAGGTCTTGGAATGGAAATAGATAAAATCAGGAAATATATCTACCCGGATATAGAACTTGACCGATACGAAGGTCAGGTTATTGAGGAACTGAAAACAAACAGCCGGCAGCCCATCGCTGACCCGGATAAGTGGCTGGAAGAAGAAGTCGGGCAGAACATTCTGCTCACCACGGTGGATGCGCTGATAAACTGGAGCCGCCGCTCTTCTCTCTGGCCGGCCATCTGCTTCCCGGCCTGCTGCGCTTTCGAATTAATCGCCGCCAACGGCCCCCGTTTTGACATCTCCCGGTTCGGCATGGAAATCCTCCGCGCCTCTCCGCGCCAGGCCGACCTGATGATTACCGCCGGCACCCTGACCTGGAAGATGGCGCCCAACGTAAAACGTATTTATAACCAGATGCCGGAACCGAAATGGGTAATCGCCATGGGAGCCTGCGGTATCAGCGGCGGCATTTTCGCGTCCTCTTCTTACGCCGTTGTCCCGGGCTACAACCGCATCGTCCCGGTTGACGTCTACGTGCCCGGCTGCCCGCCCCGGCCTGAATCCCTGATTTACGGAATTCAGATGCTGCAGCGGAAGATCGCCAAAAAAAGAAATTTCGGCCCGGACAGGGAAGGTGACCGGTAAATGACCAGCACCTTTTCCGGAAAAGACCTGGCCGCCCGGATAGAGGAGAAATTCCCGGGCGGCATTGTCGAATCCGGCCCGAACCACCTGACGGTAAAAAGTGAAGCCCTGCTGGATACGCTCCGCTTTCTCAAGGAGACGGCGGGGCTTGATTTTGACTATCTCAATCATCTCACCGCCGTGGATTACTATCAGTATTTTGAGGTTGTTTACCAGCTTTCTTCCCTGGAACATAACCACGCCGCGGTGGTCAAAGCCAGGTGCTATGACCGGGAAAATCCGTCTCTGCCTTCCGCCATCGGAATATGGCAGGCGGCTGATTTTCAGGAACGGGAAATTTATGACCTGATGGGTATCAGTTTTACCGGGCATCCCAATATGAAGCGTATTTTCCTCTGGGAAGATTTCCAGGGACACCCGCTGCGCAAGGACTACCTGTAATGGCATTGAAGACGGAACCCTTTGTCCTCAATATGGGCCCGGTGCATCCCAGCACCCACGGCGTTTTCCGCATGCGGGCCACCCTGGACGGAGAAGTGGTTGTCGATATCGAACCCGTCTTCGGCTACCTTCACCGGGGAATCGAGAAACTGGCCGAACAGCGTACCTACGGCGGGTTCGTCCCCCTGACCGACCGGCTTGACTATATCGCCTCAATGACCAACAACTTCGCTTACGTTACCGCCGTGGAGAAGCTGGCCGGGATAAAAGTCCCCGAACGGGCCGAATACCTGCGGGTTATCATGGCGGAACTGCAGCGCATCGCCGCTTTCCTTATCGCGGTGGGCGCCTTTCTGAATGACTGCGGCGCCTATTTCACCCCCTTCATCTACATGTTCCGGGAAAGGGAAAAAATCGTCGACCTCTTCGAGATGGTCAGCGGCCAGCGGCTTACCTATAATTATATGAGGGTCGGCGGCGTCAGCCAGGACATCCCCGACGAGTTCCTGCCCGCTCTGCGCAGATTCCTGGCCAAAATGCCCGGTTTTATCGATGAGTACGACCGCCTGTTAATGCAAAACGAGATATTGCTGGCGCGCTCCAAAGGTGTCGGCATATTAACCAAAGAAAAAGCCATCAACTGCGCCGCCAGCGGCCCGGTGCTCCGCGCCAGCGGCGTCAAATGGGACATCCGCAAAGCGGACCCGTACTCCATTTACGACCGCTTTGAGTTCGACGTCCCCACCGGTACCGTCGGCGACTGCTATGACCGCTACCGGGTAAGGGTGGAAGAGATGCGGCAGAGCCTGCGCATCCTCGACCAGGCAGTGGCGCAATTACCTTCCGGACCAGTCCGGAGCGACGTGCCCCACCTGATTCGTCCACCGGTCGGGGAAGCCTATGCCCGCACCGAGGCCCCCAAAGGTGAGCTGGGCTTCTATCTGGTTTCAGACAATTCCATCGCCCCGTACCGCTGCCATATCCGCCCCCCCAGCCTGATAAACCTGACCGCCCTGCGCGAGATGGTACGGGGATGGAAGGTGGCGGACGCCATTGTTATTTTCGGCAGTATCGATATCACGGTGGGAGAGATTGACCGCTGATGACCGTTATTGATTTCGTTATCAACAGCCGGGTGCCCATGCCGGCGCTGTCTCCGGACTGGCCGGGCGGGTTCTGGTGGCACTGGCTGTTTTTCACCGTGGTTATCATCGGCTTTGTGCTGACCCTGGTCATGGGATTTATTTACATCGAGCGCCGGGGCATGGGCTATATGCAGTCCCGTCTCGGCCCCAACCGGACCGGCCCCTTCGGCTTACTGCAGCCGGTAGCCGATGCCCTTAAAGTGCTCTTGAAAGAAAATATCGTGCCCGACACCGCCGACAAACTGGTCCACTGGCTGGCGCCGATTGTCGCCTTTTCGCCGGCGCTGATGATTTTCGCCGTGATACCGTTCCAGGACAAAGCCGTCCTGGCCGACCTGAATATAGGCATCCTTTATATCGTCGCCATCAGTTCCGTTTCCACGGTGGGCGTCTTTATGGCCGGCTGGGGCTCCAGCAGCAAGTATTCGCTCCTCGGCGCCATGCGCAACGTGGCCGCCGTGGTCAGTTACGAGATTCCGCTGGTACTGGCCGTGGTCGGCGTGGTGATGATCGCCGGCTCGATGTCCCTGAACCAGATTGTCCTGGCCCAGAATATCCCCTTCATCCTGCTGCAGCCGCTCGGTTTCCTGCTCTTCTTCATCGCCGGTTGCGCCGAAATCAACCGCAGCCCCTTCGACCTCATGGAAGCCGATTCCGAAATTGTCGCCGGGTTTCACACCGAGTATTCCGGCATGAAATTCGCCATGTTCTACCTCGTGGAATACGCCGAAGCCCTGGCTATCTCCGCCATCATCACCACCCTTTTCCTGGGCGGCTGGCGGGGCCCGTTATTGCCGCCGATAGTCTGGTTTGTCCTCAAGGTATTTATCGTCTTCTTTGTCATGGTCTGGACACGCACCACGCTGCCCAGGGTCAGGATTGACCAGCTGATGGCGCTGGCCTGGAAATTCCTCCTCCCGCTGGCGCTGATTAACCTGGTGATAACCGCCATCCAGGTACTGATCTGGCCCACGGCGTTACCCTGGATAATGGTGCCGGTAAACTTTGCCATCATGGTCGTCCTGATATTGATATGGTCAAAATTCTTTAAACTGGGGTTGGGCAGAATTGAAGTTTGAACGCTACGGAATAGGCATCGCCAAGGGACTGACGGTAACCATCAGACATCTCTTCCGTCCGTCCACGGTCTCGCAGTACCCGGAGCAGCGGCTGAACACCTCACGCCGGATAAGGGGCAACGAACTCATCTGGAGCGAGGAAAAGTGCACCGGCTGCGGTACCTGCGCCAAGACGTGCCCCCAGGGAGCTATTGAGATAGTCACTTCAACCAGCCGGACGGATAACAAATACCCGGTGGAAAAGTATCAGGTAGATACCGGATACTGTATCCAGTGCGCCCTCTGCGTCGAGGCCTGCCCTTTCCAGGCGCTCTTTTTAAGCTACCGTTACGAGTGCTCCAGGTACCGCCGCGAAGAGCTTATCCAGGACAAAGAGGCCATGCTGGAAACGCCCGGGAGTCCGGTCAGCGGCTATTTCTACCCCGAACGCGCCGCCAGGCTGCCCGAGCAGACGCTGCTTATCGATAAAGTTGTGGAGAAAAGGTGATGGGACTGACAATCGCTTTCTGGGCTCTGGCAGTGGTGGCCGTCCTGGCCGCCCTGGGTGTCGTCCTGCTGCGGAACGTCTTCCGGGCCGCCCTCTCGCTGATATTATGTTTCCTCATGGTGGCCGGAATATACATCACCCTGAGCGCTGATTTCCTGGCCGCGGTCCAGGTTCTGGTCTACGTCGGCGCCATTTCCGTGCTGATAATTCTGGCGATTATGATGACCCGGGACGTCCAGAAAGGCAGCCCGGGCAACCGGCTTCAATTTCCGGCCCTGATAGTGGCTGTTTTATTCCTTGACGTGCTGGTGCTGACGGTGCTGAACACGCCGTGGCAAATCAGCAGCGCCCCGCCGCTGTCGCCGACAACGGCCCCCCTGGCTCTCAAACTGTTCGGCGAAGGCGGCTTTATCCTGCCGGTGGAAATTGCCGCCGTCCTGCTGCTCTCGGCCATTGTCGGCGCGATTGTACTGGCGAGGGAGAAATAATAATGCCTTTAGGATTGGAGCATTTTCTGATACTGTCGGCGGTCCTTTTCTCTATCGGGCTGTACGGGGCGCTGGCAAAACGGAATGCGGTCATCATCCTGATGTGCATTGAGCTGATGCTCAGCGCGGTCAATATCACGCTGGTTGCCTTTTCCCGTTACATCGTGCCGGCGGAGTTGACCGGCCAGGTATTCGCTATCTTCGTCATCGTCGTGGCGGCGGCGGAAGCGGCCGTCGGTCTGGCGATAATACTGGCGATTTACCGTAACCGGCAGGACATAGACGCGACAAAAATCAACCTGATGAAGTGGTAATAAGGGGGTAGTCTGAAGGGGCGAAACCCCTTCAGGATAAATCTCCCCCTCTCCTTTGAAGGAGAGGGGGACACAGGGGGTAAGGTAGTAAGGCACCGAGCCTCAGACAGGGTTGTAAATATGTGGGTAGAGATAAAAAAAGCTAAAAGTTTAATGATTGCCGAGACATGGAAGGAACTGTTCGAGGGTGAAGGAATCCCCACCCTCATCCTCCCCGTCACCGGCCTGCCCATCGGCCGGGAGTTTGCCGAATATTCCGTCCTGGTGCCCGGTGATAAAGAACACGTCATCAAGGATGTATTAAGGAAACTATGATACCTCATCAATTTATATGGCTGATATTTCTGCTGCCGTTTTTCTCTTTTCTTATCATAGCCTTTGTTATCCGGCCTTTCGTCAAAGTGGAGTCCCGGATCGCCGGCTACACCCTTATCACCGCCCTCTCGGTGGCGCTGGCGCTTTCCGTCTGGACGCTGGTTTCGGTAATGACCGCCTCCCATCACGAATTACCGGTGCCCGCCTTCGACTGGCTGGTCATCGAGGGCGGGGTCACCCTCCGTCTCGGGCTTATCGTTGACTCGTTGACGGCGGTGATGCTGGTGGTAGTCACCTTTGTCAGCCTGATGGTGCAGATTTATTCCCAGGGGTACATGCGCGGTGACCCCGGCTACCACCGCTATTACGCCTGGATGTCCCTCTTCACCATGTCGATGCTGGGGCTGATAGTCGCCGGCAACCTGGTGTTCGTTTTCGTCTTCTGGGAACTGGTCGGCCTTTGCTCTTACCTGCTTATCGGTTTCTGGTTTCACAAGCCGTCGGCGGCCAACGCCGCCAAGAAGGCTTTTATCGTCACCCGCGTCGGAGACTTCGGTTTCCTCGCCGGCATACTGATACTCTACATGAACACGGGTACCTTTGAAATCGCCGAGCTGCATGAACTGGCCATAGCCGGCCTTCTGGCGGGCAGTGCCCTCACCTGGGGCGCCATCGGCATCTTTGCCGGCGCCGTGGGCAAATCAGCCCAGTTCCCGCTCCACACCTGGCTGCCGGACGCGATGGAAGGCCCCACCCCGGTGAGCGCTCTCATCCACTCCGCCACCATGGTCTCCGCCGGCGTCTTCCTGGTCGCCCGGATGTTCCCCCTCTTTGAAAACTCGCCGGCCGCGTTGACCACGGTAGCTATCGTCGGCGGGGTGACCGCCATCTTTGCCGCCTCCATGGGACTGGTGGCCAATGATATCAAACGCGTCCTGGCTTATTCCACCATCAGCCAGCTGGGCTACATGATGCTTGGTCTCGGCACCGGCGGTGTCGCCATCGGCATTTTCCACCTGTTCAACCACGCCTTCTTCAAGGCATTGCTCTTCCTCGGTTCGGGCAGCGTCAACCACGCCACCGGCACTTTTGACATGAGGCTGATGGGCGGGCTGCGCCGGATGATGCCCTGGACCTACGCCACTTTTGTTATCGCCTCGCTCAGTATCGCCGGCGTCTGGCCTCTCTCCGGCTTCTGGAGCAAGGACGAGATAGTCATCAGCGCCCTGGCCCAGCCGGTTCTTTTCGCGCTGGCCCTGATTACGGTATTTATGACCGCTTTCTATATGTTCCGGGCCGTTTTCATGACCTTCGGCGGTGAGTACCGCGGCGGCGGCCCGGAGGCTCACGGCAGCCACCCGCACGAATCACCTAACGTCATGGTCATTCCCATGGTCGCCCTGGCCGTCCTGGCCGTGTTCTCCGGCCTCTGGAACGTGACCGGTCACTTCGGCGCCCTGATGGGCCACGGCAGCACCCACGGCTTCTTTGAGGGTCTTTTCCATCCCTTCACCCTGATGCTCCCCTGGCTGTCCCTGATACTGGCCGGACTTGGCATCCTGCTCGCTTACGCCATGTATGACCGGAAATGGGTTTCCGCGGAGCGGTTGGGCCGCCTTTTCCGTCCCTTTTACCGTCTTTTCCTGCACAAGTACTGGATGGACGAGCTTTACGAAAACATTATCGTCAAAAAAGTGCTGCTCCAGGGACTCTTCAGCGTTTTTGAGCGATTTGACAGTCGCGGGGTGGACGGCGTGGTCAACGGGGTGGGCAGCGGCGCCATTTATGGCGGACGGTCCCTCCGCCGTGTGCAAACCGGCCAACTGCAGCTCTACGGGCTGTTCATGGGTATCGGGGTGCTGGCCATTATTTTCGCGGTATTTTTCTTCGGTTAAAGGAGATTAAAAGAAAACACCCGGCGGGTGTCCATAAGGGAACGAAGTCCTTCCGGCAAAACCCTTCTTCATTGAAGAAAAGGGTCTAAAGGGAAAGTTCGAAGAGGAGAGTCTAAAAGGGAGAAGTTTGAAGGGGTTTTACTTCAAATGTCATTGCGAGGAGCGCCGCGACGAAGCAATCCGGGAGGGGAGCCGGGGGTTCAAAGATAGTCCCCATCGTCCCTGGACCCTTCGTTTCGCTCAGGGTGACATTGATGCCGTTCTTTTAGGGCAAAGCCTCTCTGAAGGAGAAAAAATAATAAAGAGGTGTCCAAGAGGAGCTTCGCTCCTCTT
>CBDUSH010000040.1:0-13390 GCA_965369965.1 uncultured bacterium
GCCGGAAAACCGCATTACCTCGCGTATTTTCTCCCGGTAGCCCGGCGCGTAACAGTGCGTCTGGCACTTTTTACACATCGGCTTGGGGTCCAAGGGACACAGCATCAGCTTGGCGATGCCGTGATGGAGCAGTTTACTGCATTCCGGGCAGAGCACCAGTTTCTCTTTCTCCAGGACTTTGCGCAACCTTTCGTCTTTAACCGGGAAGGCACTCTTTTCCGCCGTCCGGTGGTTCTCCCGGCAGTAGATAGAGACGAACCCGCTCAGCACCTTTATGTCTTTGGCTTTTTTATCATCCAGCTTTTCAAAAATGGCCGGCATTATACTTTCAGCAAACTGGAAACCTTTTCCCAGATAATCTGCTCAATCCTTTCTTTTGATTGATGGGCATCAATCACCAGCCACCGCTCCGGCTCCTTTTCAGCCAGCTTGAGGTAGCCGTCCCGCACCCGATGGTGAAAACCGGCGGCTTCCCGCTCGAAACGGTCCGGTTTCTGACCCTGCTTGCGTCTGAACCCTTCACCGGCAGCGATGTCCAGTAGTATCGTCAGGTCAGGCACCACCCCCTGCGCCGCCGCCTCGTTCACCGCTTTCACCATATCCGGGTTCAACCCCCGCCCGTAACTCTGGTAGGCGATGGTAGAGTCGGTATAGCGGTCACAGATGACCATTTTCCCGTTCTCCAGCTCCGGCCGGACGACCTCTTCAATAAGCTGGGCTCGGGAGGCGTTAAACAGCATCAGTTCGGCCGTCGGCGAGACGGCCATCCCGTCACCCCATTTCAGCCAGCGGGTTATCTTCCGGCCCAGCGGGGTTATTCCCGGCTCATGGGTCAGCACTACCGGGACAGCCAGCTTTGACAGCCGGCGATAGAGCGCCCGCGATTGAAGGCTCTTGCCGGAGCCTTCACCACCTTCAAAGGTTATGAACAGGGACATTTATTGCCTCAGCATTTTTACTAGATTTTATTTTGGTTTCTTTCAAATCCTCACCCCTTATAAATCGTTACCCGCCGCTCGGTGCCCCGGCCCACGCTCTGCGAAGACAGGGCGTTCCGTTCGGCGATGAGGTGCTGCAGGCGGCGGATATAGGCGCTCTGGGGGCTGAGTTCAACCACGCCGCCTTCCTTTACCTGCGCCACCGCCACTTCCGCCTCACCGAGGGCGGTACGGAAATAGTCTTCTTTGTCCGGGCTGACCGCCGGGTAGATATTGTGCAAAAACTGCCTGAGCTGGGGCGGGGTGTTGCTTTTCAGGACGTAGACGGGCAGGTTGGCCGTCTCCGCGTCCCTTACTTTTTGAGGCTTCCGCTGGTAATAGTTCTTGGAAGTGACGAACAGATCGGCTTCTTTCAGGCTGCTCACGATATCCAGGCTCAGATTCATTTCCTTGGCCGCCTGTTCCAATCGTGCCCGGTTAACACCGAAGATGTACAGGCGTTGCCGGTTCACTTCGGCCGGGGGCGATTCCTTCGCTTTTTTCCTGGCCGTAACCGGCTTCTCCACCTTCACCTCCCCATCCGCGTCCAGCCAGCGCGTCTCGGTCTCGGCGGGCAGGCCGCGCAGGATAGCGTCTACCGCCTCACTGACCTCGGAGTGAATGGCCACCCGGTCCCTTTCCTGGATTTCAACGACGATGCTAAAAGTGGGCGGAGCCATCCGTTCCAATATGGATTTCTGGGTGCGGCGTCGCCTGGCCTCTTCGTCACCCAGCGTTACCGACTGAATCCCGCCGACGAGGTCGGACAGGGTGGGGTTCATCATCAGGTTTTCCAGCGTGTTGCCGTGGGCCGTACCCACCAATTGAACGCCGCGTTCGGCGATGGTACGGGCGGCCCGGGCTTCCAGTTCGGTACCGATTTCGTCAATGACGATCACTTCCGGCATGTGGTTTTCCACGGCTTCGATCATCACCGCGTGCTGCAAAGTGGGCGTGGCTACCTGCATCCGGCGCGCGTGACCGATGGCGGGATGGGGGATATCACCGTCGCCGGCGATTTCGTTCGAGGTGTCCACGATGATGACCCGTTTTCCGAGGTCGTCGGCAAGCACGCGGGCCACCTCACGCAGCATGGTTGTCTTGCCCACGCCGGGACGACCCAGCAGCATGACGCTCTTACCCGACTCTACCAGATCCTGTATCATTTTTATGGTGCCGAAAACCGCCCGGCCTACCCGGCAGGTAAGCCCGACGATGCGTTTTTCCCGATTGCGAATCGCCGAAATACGGTGCAGCGTGCGTTCAATTCCGGCCCGGTTATCGTCGCCGAAGCTGCCGATACGGGCGACCACGTAGTCCATATCCGTCTCATCGATTTCTCTGGGGGATAAGACCATTTCCCGCCTGGGAAAGCGGGCTTCGGGCGGCCGGCCCAGGTCCAGAATGATCTCTATCAGTTCACTGATGTCTGCCTGCTGGCAGAGCGGCTGGCGGATATGGGCCGGAAATATCTCCAGTAAGGTATCCAGGTCATCGGTGATTACTTTTTGCAACGACCCCTCCTGAATACTTATTTCTTCCGGTATCCGGTGACGATGTCCAGGAAATAACGGTGGCAACGCAGGTCATCGGTCAGTTCGGGATGAAAGGCCAGCGCCACCAGGTTCCCCTGCCGGGCGGCGACGATAGTGCCGTCAGCCAGCCGGGCGAGTATTTCCAGATTGCCGTTTACTTCTTCAATCAAAGGGGCACGGATAAACACGGCCGGGAACGGTTTTTCGCCGAACGCCGGAACGGCCAGTTCAGTCTCGAAGCTATCCGTCTGCCTGCCGAAGGCATTACGCCGGACGGTAAAGTCCATCAACTCCAGCGTCTCCGGGTGAGCGCCGTTCTCCCGTCTGCCCAGGAGTATCATGCCGGCACAGGTGCCCAGCACGGGCAGGCCGTTTCCGGCCAGGTCTTTAATCTCGCCGGTCAGGCGGTAATGGCGCATCAGCTTGCTGATGGAAGTGCTTTCCCCGCCGGGGATAATCAGGCCGTCCAGCCCCGCCAGTTCCCCGGGCAGGCGCACCGGCACCGCTTCCACTCCCAGCTGCTGTAATTTGGCGATGTGTTCCGCAAAGGCTCCCTGCGAGGCAAGGACGCCGATTTTCATCTTACCATCCTCGGGAGGCCAGCAGTTCATCGGCCGGTATCTGCTTGATATCCAGCCCGGGCATGGCGTCACCCAGGTTCTTGGAAACCTCGACGATGATCGAGGCGTCTTTGTAGTGGGTGGTAACTTTGACGATAGCCTGTGCCATTTTCGACGGGTTACTGGACTTGAAGACACCCGAACCGACGAAGACACCGTCCGCCCCCAGCTGCATCATCAAAGCGGCGTCAGCCGGGGTGGCCACCCCGCCCGCCGAAAAATTCACCACCGGCAGTTTACCGGACTGGTGTATCTCTAAAACCAGATCAAAAGGCGCTCCCATATCCTTGGCCAGCGTCATCAACTCTTCCCGGGGCGCTTTCACCAGCTGGCCGACTCCATCCGCCACCGCCCGCATGTGCCTGACCGCTTCCACGATATTACCCGTGCCGGCTTCTCCTTTGGTGCGAATCATGGCCGCCCCTTCCCCGATACGGCGCAGCGCCTCACCGAGATTCCGGCAGCCGCAAACGAAAGGTACTTTAAAATCGTGCTTCCAGACGTGGTAGCTTTCGTCGGCCGGAGTGAGCACTTCGGACTCGTCGATATAATCCACCCCCATCGCTTCCAGCGCCTGGGCCTCGACAAAGTGGCCGATACGGCACTTGGCCATGACCGGTATGGAGACCACTTTCATGATGGCTTCGATAACGGTCGGGTCAGCCATGCGGGCGACTCCGCCGGCCGCCCGGATATCGGAAGGGACTCTCTCCAGCGCCATGACCGCGCAGGCGCCGGCGTCTTCGGCAATTTTGGCATGCTCCGGATTGACCACATCCATAATCACCCCACCCTTCAGCATCTGGGCCAGCCCGCTCTTTACTTTCCAGGTTCCGGTTTCCATTACTATCACCTCTTTCGGCTACGCGTTGATACCCCGCCGCGCCAATCTAATTCTAATACGGTTCCTTCTTTTTATCAACCTGAAATTAGGTCTATATTTGGGCGAGAGAGGATTCACCCCTCTCAAACGCTCCGTTTTTGATGAGTAAACTAGCGGATAAAGACACCCTTATAAAGATTAATCCCCATCCCCCTTAATCCCCTTTCCCCTTGATAAGGGTCTTGCCTCAAATGTCATTCTGAGGAACGAAGTAACGAAGAATCTCCCTCCATCTGTCATTGCGAGGAGCACTGCGACGAAGCAATCCGGGAGGGGATCCGGGGGTTCAAAAATAGTCCCCACCATCCCCGGACACCCCGCATAATCAGACATGGTTAACATAAATAAAAAAACAACTCAAAGCTAACCAGCTACGAATTGTTTCCCCCAAAAAAAAGAAGTGCTTTTTAACCCCTCTTATCTTTTTGACTAATATCAACTCTGAAGCAGATCAAGTCCTCGACCATTAGTACGGTTAAGCTAAAAAGTTACTGCCCTTACATCAGCGGTCTCTTTGCCGGGATGCCGGGGCGGCGGGGGTATTTTTCAGGGGTCGGCGCTACCTTGTCAATAATCACCAGCCGGCGCTGGTCGGCAAACTCGGGCAGGTCAATTTTTTCCACCCCCGCCAGTTTTCCTCCCAGCCGGTCAATCGCCCGGCTCGCCTGGTTTATCTCTTCGTCGATATCCCCTTTTTTCTGGGCGATAAAACGACCGCCCACGGCGCAGAAAGGCAGGGTCAGCTCGACGAGGGCAGGCAGGCCGGCCACCGCCCGGGAAAGCACCACCCCGAACCGTTCCCGGTAGTCGGGCTGGTGGGCAACCTCTTCCGCCCGGCCGACGGCTATTTCAACGCCATCCAATCCCAGTTGAGCGGTTATATGTT
This sequence comes from uncultured bacterium, assembly GCA_965369965.1. Classification (GTDB taxonomy): domain Bacteria; phylum Chloroflexota; class Dehalococcoidia; order Dehalococcoidales; family RBG-16-60-22; genus JACZSH01. Next base: position 4,902 of record CBDUSH010000040.1, read on the forward strand.
CTAAAAACCGGGCTTTTTTAGCCGTCGCGTCCAGCAGCACCAATCGGATTTCGGGCCGGAGTATTTTCAGCGGTATGCCCGGTATGCCCGCGCCGGTGCCGACGTCGATAAGCCTGATATCCTTACCGGCCGGCTCGGCCAGCGCCCTGGCCACGGTGAGCGAATCGAGGAAGTGCTTTAGCTGCACCTCTTCGTAGTCGGTGATGGCGGTCAGGTTTACCCGCCGGTTCCAGTCGAGCAGTTCCCGGTAATAGCTCTCGAACTGCTCTAGCTGCGCAGATTGAAGCTCGATACCCAGTTTCAGCGCGCCGAGACGAAGTTTTTCCACACCGCCATTATAGCACCCGGGCAATCAAAGCGCGTAACGCGCATATCCCAACCCTACCCCATCAGCTGGCCGCCCAGCACGTTGAGGCAGGTACCGGTGATATAAGCCGCCCGCTCCGAAGCCAGGAAAAGAACCGCGTCAGCGATGTCCTGCGGGACGCCCAGCGGCTCCGTTTCCTCTCCGCCACGGCGGAAGGGGATGGTCCGGCCAAGAAACTGTATCTGCTCGTCGCTGAAAGAGGCCCCTTCCGTCTTTATCGGACCCGGATTTACCACGTTGACGTTAATCCCGTACTTGCCCGTCCATCTCGCCGCCAGCATGGTCAGGCCCACAACGCCCGCCTTGGAAGCCGAATAGGCCGGGCTGGAAAAGTAACCGCCGTTCTGCCCCGCCAGCGAGCCGATAGTGATAATCTTCCCGTACCGCCGCTCCATCATCGGTTTCAGCACTGCCCGCATGCAGTAGTAGACACCGGTGAGGTCAACGGCTATCTGCCCCGTCCACTGCTCGTCGGTGGAGTCCATGAAAGGGTTCATCTCGGCTATATTCGCCTGGCTGCCGATACTATGGGGCAGGGCGGCCGCGTTGTTGACCAGGATATCAATCTTCCCGAAAGCCGCCAGCGTCTGCTGCACTGCGGCGGCTACCTGTGAACTGTCGACAACATCGGTCGGCACCGCCAGCGCCTTTCTGCCCAGGGCAATCACCTCGCGCGCCGTCTGCTCCAGTGGTTCCGGACTCCTGCCCAGGACGACGATATCCGCCCCTTCCCTGGCCAGGTTAAGGGCAATCGCCTTACCCAGGCCCCGGCCGCCGCCGGTAATCATGGCTACCTTATCGAGTACTTCCATTATTCTGCGCTGCCTCCTTATAAAACGGTACCGCCTGAAGGGGTGGGACGAAATAGTCTGAAAAACTTAAAGCCTTACAGGATGACGAAGGTATAGTACAGGTAGACGACCACCCCGGCAAAAACGACGCTGTCCATCCGGTCCAGAAAACCACCGTGCCCCGGCAGGGTATTGCCGGACTCTTTGGCGCCCGTGTTGCGCTTGAGCAGCGACTCCACCAGGTCACCGAGCTGGCCGAAGACACTGACCAGCAATCCCAGGAGCACCGCCTGCCCGTAACCGATGGGCAGAAAAAGAGGTGTGTCCAGGGTAAAAAGCAGGCTCATCAGAACCGCGCCCAGGACACCGGCCACGGCGCCCTCCCAGGTCTTATTCGGGCTGATGCGCGGCGCCAGGCGATGTCTGCCCAGCGCCCGGCCGATAAAGAAGGCCGCCGTATCCGACCCGAAAGTGGTGAAGAAGACAAAATATACCCAGTTTCTGCCTGCCTCCAGCCGCAATGCCACCAGGAGACTGAGCAGCCAGCCGACATACAATATTCCGGCCATCGTTCCCGCCCAGTTCAGGAAAGTGCCCTCCGCCTGCGGCCGCAGGACGAGCCACGATAAAGGCAGCACCATCGCCGAAATCAGCAGCAGCGAGACCACGGAATTACCCCCAAAATGAGGACTCAGGATAAAAAACAGCGTCCAGAGCAGTCCGAAAACGGTGAGTGCTTTTACCCGGGAAACGGCAATCAGCCGGTAGAACTCAAAAACCGCCAGCAGTCCCCAGACCGCCGCCAGTACGGTAAACCAGGGTAAGGGGGTATCGAACCAGATAACTAACGCCAGGAGAGGAATGCCGAAGAGCGCCGTGATAATCCTTTTTTTGAACATCCGGTGATTACAACAGGGCGCCGAAACGCCTTTCCCTCTGGCTATAGGCAAGTAACGCCTGGTCAATATCATTTTTTGCAAAGTCCGGCCACAGGACTTTGGTAAAGTAGTACTCGCTGTAGGCGGTCTGCCATATCAGGAAGTTACTCAGCCGGACCTCGTCGGCGGTACGAATCAGCAGGTCGACATCGGGCAGGCCGGCAGTGTAGAGGTGGTCGGAAATCAGTTTTTCGTCTATCTTTTCCGGCGGGATACCCTCGGCAACGATGCGGCGCACCGCATCCACGATTTCAATATGCCCCCCGTAGTTGAAGGCCAGACTGAGTACCATCCCCGAGTTATTCCGGGTGAGTTCCACCGCCTTACTGACTGAGTTCTGGAGCCACTGCGGGAGTTCGCCCAGGCGACCCAGGTGCTTTACCCTGATTCCCTTCCGGTGAAGCTTGGGGACGTCTTTATCGATTCTTTCTTTCAGAATCTTGAAGAGACCGCTGACTTCCGCCTCCGGCCGGGCCCAGTTTTCCGTAGAAAACCCGTAGAGAGTGACGTTTTTGACTCCATAACCATTGAGGTATTCGACGATGGTGCGCATGTTCTTCACCCCGGACTGGTGTCCCATGAGCCTGGGGAGCCCGCGCTTTTCGGCCCATCGGCCGTTGCCGTCCGGTACGATAGCCACGTGCACTGGAAGGCGTTTTAGTTCTGGCTTCATCTTATCACCATCATCCCGGAAGGCTGGATTTCCGGACTAGACTTCCATCAGTTCTACTTCTTTGTCCCGCCCGATTTTTTCAATATCCGCGATGTGGGAATCGGTAAGCAGTTGCAACTGATGCAGGGCGTGCTTGTGCTCGTCCTGCGATATCTCTTTATCTTTCTCCAGCCCTTTCAATTCGTTCAAGGCCTCATGTCTCAGGTTACGCACGGTTACTTTTCTCTCTTCAATCCTTTTCCGCACCACCCGTATCATTTCCTGCCGGCGCTCCTCGGAAAGCGGCGGGATATTTATGCGTATTATATTGCCGTTGACCGACGGATTCAAGCCGAGGTCTGATTTCAGAATGGCCTTCTCAATACCAGCGGTGACGCTCTTATCCCAGGGCTGAATGACCAGCAACCTGGCTTCGGGGACAGAAATACTGGCCACCTGGTTAAGCGGCGTGGGTACGCCGGCATAATCCACCTTGATATGTTCTATCAGGGACGGGGAAGCGCGCCCGGTACGGACGGCCGCCAGGTCTTTCTTCAGAGCGGCTACGGCAGCCTGCATTTTATTTTCGGCATTTTGCAAAGAGTCGTTTATCATTGCTCACTCACTGGAAACCAGGGTGCCGATAGTTTCCCCCATCACCACCTTTTCCAGGCTCTGGTGGGCTTTAAGGTCAAAAACAATTATCGGCAGTTTATTCTCCAGACAAAGGGATAAAGCAGTAGCATCCATCACCGCCAGCCGCAGATTCAATGCCTCCAGATGAGTCAGTTTATCAAATTTCCTGGCATCGGGAACTTTCCTCGGATCCGCGTGATAAATACCGTCCACGTTGTTCTTGGTCATCAAGAGGACTTCAGCGCCAATCTCTATCGCCCGGAGTGCCGCCGCGGTGTCAGTGGTCATGTAGGGATTACCGGTACCGCCGGCAAAGATGACCACTCTCCCTTTTTCAAGATGACGTATCGCCCGCCGCCGGATAAATAACTCGGCCACCTGACTGATACCGATGGACGACTGCGTCCTGGTATCCACCCCCTCCCTTTCCAGCACATCCTGGAGAGAAAGCGCGTTGATTACCGTGGCCAGCATCCCGGCGTAATCGGCGGTCACCCGGTCCATGCCGCTTTTCTCCGCTTCGGCCCCCCGCCAGATATTACCCCCGCCGACGACGATGCCGATGGCGACGCCCATCTCCCGTATCTGTTTGATCTGCCGGGCAATCTCGATTAAGGTAGGGACGTCGATACCCCGTTCTTTTTTACCGCCGAAAGCCTCGCCGCTGAGCTTAAGCAGGACGCGCTTGTAGCTGGTAGCAGCCATCACCTTACTTAGTTACCCAGCTCAAACCGGGAAAACCGGCTGACTCGGATATTTTCACCCACCTTGGCAATAGCTTCGGTAATAAGGTCCCGGATAGTCAAACCGGGGTCCCTGATATAAGGCTGCAGAAGCAGACAGGCTACCCCGGGTTCAACATCGGTTCCCTCGGGCAGGTCCGCTTCATCAATACACTGCGGCGCCTGCGCCGCTATCTGCATGGCCAGGTTATGGGCCAGCTCTTTAAACTCATCGGTACGGGCGGCAAAATCGGTCTCGCAGTTCAGTTCCACTATCGCCCCGATACGCCCGCCGTTATGGACATAAGCCTCAATCAGCCCCTCGGCGGTTACCCGTTCCGCTTTCTTCTTCGCCTGGTGAAGTCCCTTCTCCCTCAGCATCAGAAGCGCCTTTTCGGCATCTCCGCCCGTTTCAGCCAGAGCATTCCGGCAGTCCATTACCCCAGCGCCGCATCGCTCTCTTAACGTTTTAATCATCTCTATTGAGATTTCCAAGTACTTTGCCTCCCTTATTCCTCTTCAGGGGTAAAAATCAGCGTTTCTGACGTCTCGCTAATCCCTGCTTCAACCATACCTTCGCCCGTCGTTTCTTCTTCCGCCGCTACCATGAAGGAATTTTTACCTTCCAGAACCGCATCCGCAATTTTACTGCACATCAGCCTGATGGCCCGGATAGCATCATCGTTCGCCGGAATCGGATAGTCTATCTCATCCGGGTTGCAGTTGGTGTCAACGATAGCCACCACCGGTATTCCCATGCGTTTGGCTTCCTTAATGGCAATACTTTCTTTTATCGGGTCAATAATAAACAAGGCACTGGGCAAAACGGTCATCTCTTTGAAGCCGCCCATCTGCCGGTTCAGCTTGTCAATTTCCTCCCCGATTTTCAGGACCTCTTTTTTCGAAAGGCGCCCGAATTCGCCTCTGGACAACTGGTCTTCCAGCCGGACCAGATGGTCAATACGGGTCTGAATGGTGGTGAAATTGGTCAGCATCCCGCCCAGCCAGCGCTGGTCAACGTAATACATTTCGCAACGCCGCGCTTCCTCCACCACCGATTCCTGCGCCTGTTTCTTGGTGCCGACGAAAAGGATGGTGCCGCCATCGGCCACCAGGTCCCGAACATATTCACAGGCTTCTTTCAATTTGACTGCCGTCTGTTCCAGATCAATGATATGGATCCCGTTGCGTTTGGTGAAGATATAACTCTTCATCCTCGGATGCCAGCGCCCTGTTTGATGTCCGAAGTGTGCCCCGGCTTCCAGTAATTGTTTGATACCGATTATATCCGGCAAATTCTTGCCCCCTTTTCTCCCCGTCGGCGGATTAATGGTATTTTACCGCTTATCAGTATAACATACTCGTACCGTGCGGGCAACCGCAAATACCGTCTACTTGACAAATGAACCACGCCGGTGTTAAACTCCCCCAATATATCATAAAGGCTGAGAACAAGACTAGTAAGCTTCAGAGCGGGGCTCAGAGAGTCGGGTAAGGTGTGAGCCGACGCCAACGCCGGAGCCGAATGGACTTGGGAGCCGCAAACCGAACGTCGCCCCACGGCTGACAAGTAGGCTTTGCCGCCAGGGAAGCGTTATCAGGTCCCGGGGTATCGGGGATTCGTAAAGTGTGCTCATCTCCTTTCCCATAAAGATAGCCGCTCGTCCCTGCCGGGACAAGGCTAAGAAGGGTGGTACCGCGAAGGTTAGCCTCTCGCCCCTTTCCGGGTGAGAGGCTTTTTGTTTTCTCCGCCAGCCGTAAATGAGTAACAGAAAAGAAAAGCAGGGGGTTACTGATATGTTCACCATGTACTGGCCCTGACGGGCCGGGATAAATTACCGGGTCGACGCAAAGTAAAATATATCGCATAAGGAGGCAAAAATGGCAACCACCAAATATATACTCACCGAAAAAGAGATGCCCACTTCCTGGTACAATATCCTGCCTGACCTGCCCAAACCGCTACCCCCCGAACTCCACCCGGGCACCAAGGAACCCACCATCCTGCCGCCACCCCTTTTCCCGGCAGCGGTCAACGACCAGGAATACAGTCAGGAACGTTATATTGAAATCCCGGAGGAAGTCCAGGAGATATACCATACCTGGCGACCGACCAACCTGCACCGGGCGTACCGGCTGGAAAAAGCGCTGGACACCCCGGCCAAAATTTTCTACAAATACGAGGGCTCCAGTCCGGCGGGAAGCCACAAGCTGAACACCGCCGTCGCCCAGGCCTACTACAATAAAAAAGAGGGCATCACCCGCCTGTCCACCGAGACCGGCGCCGGGCAATGGGGCAGCGCCCTCGCCCTGGGATGCCAGTTCTTCGGCCTTGAACTCAAGGTCTACATGGTCAAGGTCAGCTACCACCAGAAGCCTTACCGGCGCGTCCTGATGGAGAGCTGGGGAGCCCAGGTGGTGCCCAGCCCCAGTAAGGATACCGAAATCGGGCGCCGCATTCTGGCCGAAGACCCTGATTCCACGGGCAGCCTGGGGATTGCCATCAGTGAAGCTATCGAAGACGCCTTTGGCCGTGATGATACCCACTACTCCATCGGCAGCGTGGCCAACCACGTCCTGCTTCACCAGACCGTCATCGGCCTGGAATCGATAAAGCAGATGGAAATGGCGGATGCCTACCCGGATATGATCGTCGGCTGTGTCGGTGGCGGTTCCAACTACGCCGGTCTCTTCCTGCCCTGGATGAAAGACAAGCTCAGCGGCAAGAAACCGGACCTGCGCTTCATCGCCGTTGAACCCCAGGCCTGTCCCACCCTGACCAGGGGTAAGTATACTTGGGACTTCGGTGACGTGGCCGGCATGGCGCCGATCCTCAAGATGCACACCCTGGGACATGCTTTCGTGCCGCCTCCGGTTCATGCCGGCGGCCTCCGTTATCACGGCATGGCACCGATTATCTGTCACCTTGCCCAGTTGGGAATGGTTGAAGCCAGGGCCGAGTACCAGAAGCCGGTCTTCGAAGCCGGTATCCAGTTTGCCCGGACAGAAGGAATTATCCCGGCCCCCGAACCGGCCCACGCCGTCAAGGTCGTCATTGACGAAGCCATCGCCTGCCGGGAATCAGGCCAGTCAAAGAACATCCTGCTGGCGCTGAGCGGTCACGGCCATTTTGACCTGGGAGCCTATGAAGAGTACCTGGCGGGAAACCTTCAGGACTACGAGTTCCCCGAGGAGAAAATGAAGGAAGCCCTGGCGTCACTGCCTGAGGTGCCTTCCGCCTGAACCATAATTGCCGACCGGGGGGGCCGGGTAACCCGGCCCCCCCGGTTTGTTCTCCGGAAACCGGTGTGCTAAAATTAAAACAGCATGCCAAAAAGAACCATCAAATACACGGCCGTTTGCCTGCTGCTGGTACTGTCCGCCCTGTTTGGCGCCGGTTGTGCCATGCCCTATATCGACATTACCCCGGCACCACCCGCCACCCCCGCGGAGCCGCTGCCGGCACCCGGCCCGCCCCCTGAGCCCATCAATCCGGACTGGTTGCCGCCGGCGGCCGGTAACGAAAGCCCGGAACTACCCAGCATCGCCGACGTTGTCGCCATGGTCAAGCCTTCCGTCGTCGCCATCAACACCGAAGCGGTATCTTTTGACTTTTTCAATCGTCCCTTCACCCAGCAGGGGGCCGGTTCCGGATGGATCCTGGATGAAAGCGGCATCATCCTGACCAATAACCACGTAGTCGCCGGGGCGGACACCATCACCATTTCCCTGGAGGACGGCCGGACTTTCACCATTGACGCCGCCTCCGTCTTTACCGACCAGCTCAATGACCTGGCGGTGCTCAAGATAGATGCCCGGGACCTTCCTGCGCTCAAGATAGGCTTTTCCTCCAAACTGAGAGTCGGTGACTGGGTAGTCGCCATCGGCAACGCGCTCGGGCAGGGAATCAGGGCTACCCAGGGGATTGTCAGCCGCCACGATGTTACCATACCGATAACCCAGGGGCAGACCCTCTACGACCTTATCGAGACCAGCGCGGCGATTAACCCCGGTAACAGCGGCGGCCCGCTGGTGAACCTGGCCGGAGAAGTCATCGGCATCACCAGCGCCAAAATCGCCACCGTGGGTGTGGAAGGTATGGGCTATGCCATCAGTACCGAAACCGCCATCCCGATTATTGAAGCGCTGGTCAAGAACGGATACGTCATCCGGCCCTGGTTAGGGGTAATCCTTTACACCGTAGACCAGTTCGCCGTATCAAGATACAGTCTGGCCGTGGGGCATGGCGTCCTGGTTACCCAGTTAGTTACGGAAAGTCCGGCGGATAAGGCCGGCCTGGAGCCGGGTGACGTCATCGTCAGTATCGACGGCGAGGACATTACCAGCGCCGAGCAGATGATACGGCTGATTCATTCCTCACAG
>CBDUSH010000041.1:0-13353 GCA_965369965.1 uncultured bacterium
AAGATACCTGAATTCAAGGTGTGCGCGGTCAGGATTGAAAAAAACGGCACGCCTTCCAAGTAACCGGGCCGGAATTTTCGGGCAAATATCCCTGATTTGCGCTGGGCCAGCCCTTATGATAGTCTCAAGGCAGCCGACACAGTAAAGGGTAGTCTTTGATCAAAAAATCCGGTTTCAAGTCCATTTTTGAGGGGTGCCTGCCTCTTTTTGTGCTGGCGCACCTGGCTCATCACCTGGTGACGGCGTTGCCGGTGCCGCTCTTGCCGTTTATCCGGGATGATTTCGGGCTGGATTATATGCAGGCGGGGCTGGTCATCTCGGCTTTCGGGGTGGTCTACGGCATCAGCCAGCTTCCGGCCGGGTGGCTCGCCGACCGTATCGGGGCGCGCCGGCTGATTACCATCGGTATCATCGGGGTGGCCGTCACCGGGATTCTGGCCGGCCTGTCCCAGAGCTACCTGATGCTGATTGTCTTCCTGGCGCTGATGGGGATACTGGGCGGCGGCTATCATCCGGCGGCCACCACCACGATATCAGCCATTGCCGGGCCAAAAACACTCGGCCGGGCGATGGGCTTTCACATGATGGGCGGCAGCGGCAGCTTCTTCCTGGTGCCTCTCATCGCCGCGGCGCTGGCGGCGGCCTGGGGCTGGCGGGGCGCTTTCATCACCATTGCCATCCCCACCATAATCTTCGGCATCATACTGCACATCATGCTGAGGCGGCAGACGGCGGCCCGGGAAACAGCCGGCCAGACCACCGCCGATTACGCCGAATCACCCCCGCCGCCAGGCTACCTGCGCCGCCTGCTGCCGGTGATGGTGATAAGCACTTTTACCCAGGCGGTGATTCTTTCCGTGGTCTCATTTATCCCGCTGTACCTGGTAGACAATTTCGGCACGGGCAAAGAGGCGGCGGCCGCCTCCATCTCCCTGATCTACGCGGTGGGGCTGGTGGCGGGGCCGATGGGCGGCTACCTTTCCGACCGCTTCGGCCGGGTGACCATGATCGGAATAGCCTGCTTTACGGCCGTGGCGGCCATTTTCTCGCTCAACCTGGCATCTTACGGCATCGGCACCGGCGCCCTGCTGGTAATCATCGGTATCGTTATCTACATCAATACGACGTCCGCCCAGGCGTTTATCGTTGATAATACCCCGAGCCGTAAACGCTCCACGATGCTCGGCGTTTATTTCTTCGGGACCATGGAAGGTAACGGGGTGCTGACGCCGGTTATCGGCTACCTCATCGACCGGTTCGGCTTCTATACCAGCTTCGGCCTGACCAGCGGCTCGGTGCTGGCGGTAACCCTGACCGGATTACTCTTTTTCCTGGCTAACCGCAACCGGTGACGGCTAGAGAATGAGCGTGGCGTCACCGAAGCTGTAAAAGCGATAGCGTTCGTTGATTGCTTCCTGATAAGCCCGGGCGATAAACTCCTGTCCGGCAAAGGCGGACACCAGCATGAGCAGGGTGGAGCGGGGCAGGTGGAAATTGGTAATCATGGCGTCGACGACGCGGAAGCGGTATCCCGGCAGGATGAACAGGTTTACCGGCCCGGCAAACGGCGACAGGGGATTATCACCGGACCGGGCGGCCTGCTCGACGATTCTGACGGCGGTGGTGCCGACGCAGATAATGCGGCGTCCTTCCTTTTTGGCCAGGGTCAGGCGGGAGGCCGCGTCCCGGCTGATGAAGCCGTCTTCGGTATGAATGTGATGTTCCCTCGGGTCTTCTTCCCGCACCGGACTGAAGGTGTCAAGGCCGATATGCAGGGTGACAAAGAGGCACTCTACCCCTTTTTCTTCCAGCCCCTTCAGCATTTCAGGCACAAAATGCAGCCCGGCGGTAGTCGAGGCGACGCTGCCTTCCACTTTACTGTAGACCGTCTGGTAGCGTTCGGGGTCGGCGAGGGGGGTGTGAATATAGGGCGGCAGGGGAATCTCTCCCCGCCCGTGTAATTTTGTTTCGTCGGAGAACCTGACCAGCTTTATTCCCGGCCTTCCCTGACCGATTATTTCAGCCAAAACGGGGGCGTTTGGCGCTTCGGCTTTCCCGCCACCGGTGATTTCAATGACGGCGCCTGTCCGGAGCCGCCGGGCGTGTTTGGCGAGGACTTCCCAGAGGCTGTCTTCCCGCCGGCGCAGGAGCAGCATCTCCACCTTGCCGCCGGTATCCGTCCGGCGGCCGAAAAGACGGGCCGGAATAACGCGGCTGTTGTTGAGGACGAGGACGTCGCCTTTCCTGAGGTAGCCGGCAAGCTCGTAAAAACGGTGGTGGGTAATGGAGCCGGTCCGGCGGTCAAGCACCATGAGCCGGGACTGTTCCCTCGGCTCAAGGGGGGTCTGGGCGATGAGTTCCGGGGGGAGCGAGTAATCAAAATCACTGGTTTTCACGAGTGTATTTTACCTTTTATGCCGTCCGCCTGGCTAATTTTATATATTCGTATAAAAAGAGAGGCTTCGTTTTTCTTTGACTCTCCGTTTATGGTGTTTTATTCTCTGAAAGGGGAAGGGGGACTAAGGGGGATAGGGTTCTCCCGAAAGAGAATTAAATCAGGTTTTTAGACAAGTTTAACGGAGTTTATCCGGAAACAGCTACGGATTGTCGCGGTTGTTGCACCGCCATTATAGCGCATCAAGATAGGCATCGAGGGGTCCGGGAAACTAACGTTTTTTAACCTGTTAGACGGTGGGTCTGGGCATGAGGCCGGCTTTTTCCACCATCTCCCCGACGATGTCTTCCCAGCCCACGGCCATGATGTGAATACCGCGCACGCCGGGTATCTCTTTGACCCGGTCGATAATATCAAGGATTAGTTTGACGCCTTCTTCTTTCGGGTTTTCCGCCTGTTCCATCCGGGTGACCACTTCATCAGGCACGATGACGCCGGGAACATTGTCCCTCATGTAGCGCGCCATACCGGCCGATTTTATCGGTATCACTCCGGCCAGGATGCAGGTCTGTTTGTCCAGTCCCCGGTCACAGGCCATCTCCATCCAGCGGCTGAAGCGGGGTATATCATAGACCGCCTGGGTCTGGATAAAATCTGCCCCCGCTTTTATTTTCTTGGCGAGCCGGTTCACCCGGTATTCAAAGGGGTCGGCGAAGGGATTAGCGGCGGCGCCGATAAACAGGGGGACTTCCCCGGAGATATCGTTGCCGGAGATGAATTTTTTCTCGTCGCGCATGTTTTTCAGAGCCTGGATAAGCTGAATGGAATCGATATCAAAAACGCCTTTGGCGGAGGGGTGGTTGCCGAATTTCTGATGGTCTCCGGAGAGGCAGAGGATATTGCCGATGCCGAGCGCCACCGCCCCCAGCACGTCCGCCTGAATGGCCAGCCGGTTCCGGTCACGAACCACCATTTGCATCACCGGCTCGATACCCTGTTCTTTCAAAATGGCACAGCCGGCGAGGCTGGACATGCGCACTATCGCCGTCTGGTTATCGGTGACGTTAACCGCATCACAGCAGTGACGGAGCAGCTCGCCTTTCTTCCGTACCGATTCGGCGCTGGTGCCCTTGGGGGGTCCAGCTTCAGCGGTAACGGCGAACCCGCCGCCGGCGAGAATTTTTTCTAAATTGGTGCCTGCTTTCATTACGGTTGCCTCCTATGTAAGGGGAGTACATTCAGCTTCAACGTCCCGCTTGCGGGGCCCCCCGGAGACGCTGACGCTCCAGTCTTTGACGGGTACAATCTCTTCCATGTCGTCCAGCCGGCCCGTCTCGACCAGCCGGTCATAAATCAGCTGCCAGGCACAGGGAACGTCCGGAGATATTTCACATTTACCTTCCGACGAGCCACCGCACGGCCCGTTGAGCAGGCTCTTGGCGCACCTGACCAGAGGACATACCGCCGCGGTACGCCCGAGGACGCAATCGCCGCACTGCAGACAGACCTCGGCGAAACAACCCGGACTCTCTTCCATGCCGATAAAGAGGGTATTCAAGGCCGGATAGACCGGTCTGGCTTCCTTGAGGTGGAGGCTTATCGTCTGCACGCCAACGGCGCAGACCGCCGCCAGGATACAATCGGCCGCCCGGATATTTTCGGCGTCTTCTTCAAGGGCGTATTTGGTCAGTTCGTCACAGGCGGTGGGGATCACCATCCAGCCGGTGACTTCCTTACCAGCCGCCTCAATTTGCGCTTTCATGGCCAGGATTTCCGACTTGCCGCCGGTATGACACATCGTGGCACAGGTGCCGCAGCCGATAAGATAAACTTTCCGGCATTTTTCGATATAGCCGGTAATTTCTTCGGCCGGTTTCTGTTCCGTAATTGTTTTCATCTCAACACCCCTCCTGAGATGCGCTCTTCATAGGCATCTTTGAAATATTGCAGGCTGTCGGTGATGGCATTGGGGGCCGCCTGCCCCAGACCGCACAGCGAGGTGAGCATCATGGTGCCGGACAGGTCTTCCAGGTCTTTCAGGTCTTTCGGCCTTCCTTCCCCGCGCCGGAACCTTTCCATAATTTCCACCATTACTTCCGTCCCCTGCCGGCAGGGAGTGCATTTACCGCAGGACTCCTCCACCAGGAATTCCATAGTGCGGCAGACGACATCGATTACGTCCCGGCTCCGGTCAAAGACGATAACGGCACCGGCGCCGAGCACGTTTTCAAAGGCGAGCGGCGTGTCTATTTTATCGTCAGGCAGAATCCGCCCGGTGGCGCCGCCTATCTGGACCATCTTGATATCTTGCGCCCCGGCCAGTTCCACCACCAGTTCCCGTAACGAACTGCCCAGAACCATTTCATAAACACCGGGGTTCGACACGTCCCCGCTGACCGAAAAGACCTTGGTGCCCTTGCTCCGTTCGGTGCCCATCCCGTTGAACCATTCGGCGCCGTTGAGCATGATATGGGGGATGTTCATCAGGGTTTCCACGTTGTTGATGATGGTCGGTTTCCCCCAGAGTCCGGAGCTGGTGGGGAAGGGAGGGCGGTAGCGCGCTTCGCCGCGCCTGCCTTCGATGGAATCCATCAGGGCGGATTCTTCACCGCAGACGTAGGCGCCGGCGCCTTCTTTTATTTCGAGATTAAATCCTTCCAGAAGACCGGCCTGCCCGGTCTGGGTGATGGCGTTGGCCAGTAAGGCGTACAGGCGGTGGTATTCCGCCCGCAGGTAAATATAACCGGTTTTGGCGCCGATGGCGTAGCCGGCGATGGCAATGCCTTCAATAAGGGTAAAAGGGTCTCTCTCCAGGATATAACGGTCTTTGAAAGTGCCGACTTCGCCCTCATCCGCGTTGCAGATAACGTATTTTTCATCCCCCGGCGATTTCCGGGCGCCTTCCCACTTGATGCCGCAGGGAAAGCCAGCCCCACCCCGACCCCTCAGCCCGGAGGCTTTTATCTCGTCGGTCACCTGTTCCGGGGTCATTTCCTGCCTGACTCTGGCCAGCGCTTTAAAACCACCCGCGTCCAGGTAGGTGGCAATCTGCCCGGGGTCAATAACCCCGCAGTTTTTTAAGACAACCGACGGCTGCGGCACTTTGAGAAAGCCTCCTTATTTATATGCCTGTAAAATTTGCACTATTTTTTCCGGTGTTAAATCACCGTAAGCGTCGTCGTTAATCATCATCGCCGGCGCCTGGTCGCAGAGGCCGATGCAGTTGGTCAACTGCAGGGAATACCGGCGGTCGGCGGTGGTTTCGCCGGGCTTGATACCGAGTTCCCGTGCCAGACACTCGACAATCGCCTGGCCGTGCTTCATATAGCAGGGCAGACTCCGACAGATCCTGATGATATTCCTGCCCAGGGGTTTCAGAGAGATAAAGGAGTAAAAACTGGCCACGCCGTAGACGTCGTTCAAGGGCATATCCAGGGATTCCGCCAGCTCCGCCATGACCTCCTCCGGGACGTATCCGTATTCTGATTGCGCCTCTTTCAGAAGCTTAATCAGGTCGCCTCGTCCCACGTCACGGGTGGTAACTCCTTTTTGATTCACTTCACTCTCCCGTAATCGGTCATCGGTGACTACCCCCGGATAAAGAGCGCCTTCTGCGCCCGCGACTGGCCGGCTTTTACCGGTTTCCGGAGCGCCCCTGAAGGACACAGGGTAATGCAGGCGTCACAATCCCGGCAGACTTCCTTGTCCACGGGCCGGTCATAGCCGCAAATGATTTTACTCTCGAAGCCGCGGTAAGCCACGCTGAACAGATTTTTCCCGCCCAGGTTCCGGCAGGCAACCACACAGCGGCGGCACATGATACATTTCGACATGTCACGGATAATATAGGGGTTTTCGTCTTCCACCGGGAAGTAGTGCTTCTTTGCCCGGAAGCGGGGCAGTCCTATTTCCATTTCGGTGGCCAGCAGGCGCAGTTCGCACATATTGGCTTTGTCACAGACCAGACAGGAGTCAGGGTGGCTGGCCATCATCAGTTCCACCAGTATCTTGCGCGTGGCCAAAACCCTGGGGGAATGGGTCTGTATCACCATGCCCTCAACGATGGGGGTGTGGCAGGAGCCGACCAGTGTCCGGGAGCCTTCCACTTCAACGACGCAAAGGCGGCAGGCACCCTGAGGCGGTAATCCCTCGATGTAACAGAGGGTGGGGATATCCAGGCCGTGGTCACGGGCTAATTCCAGGATAGTCATCCCGGGACGTCCGCTTACCGGCGAACCATTCATGGTTACGGTGACTTGTTTGTCCATCTTTCTTTACCTAAACTACACTATGGAACATGAAAAAAATTAGCGACCACGCGGTGAGGTCGCTAACGAATGGTATTATTCCTCATACCCTGCCTTTTAATATTACCACGCAGTCACTTACAGGGCAAGGTTCTGCCGGCAGACAGGTCTGATTGTGGTGACTGGTCTACTGTGATAGACTGTAGTAGCTTCAAATGAAGATTCTTGTAACCAATGATGACGGTGTTTTTGCCGACGGACTGCGGGCACTGGTCGAGGAGTTAAGGAAAATCGGCCGGGTAACGGTGGTGGCTCCGGATAGAGAACAGAGCGCCGTCGGCACGGCGGTGACGCTGTGGCAGCCTTTGAGAACCCGAAAGTTAGCCCCGATGGCTCCGGAGGTGGAAACTTACTCGGTGGGCGGCACACCGTCCGACAGCGTGATTCTGGGGCTGGCCAAGCTGACCGGAGACGGGGTGGACATGGTTATTTCCGGAATAAACCAGGGCCTTAACCTGGGTGACGACGTCCATATCTCCGGAACGGTCAGCGCCGCTTTACAGGGTTACCTGCACGGCTACCCGTCCATCGCCGTGTCAACGGCCCGGGAGAACACCCTCCATCTGGAGGCGGCGGCTAAAGTGGCCGCTTTCGTGGCCCGGAAAATAGCCTCGGACTCCCTGCCATCGAACGTTTTCCTGAACGTAAACCTGCCTAATCTGCCGTTGACCGATATCGAAGGGGCTCAAATAACCTTGTTGTCTGCCGAGACCCATATCAACACGGTTGAGGAAAGGCACGACGGCCAGGGAAAATACTTCCAGCTGGTACGGCAGAGTTTGAACAAAACGGCCGGGGAAAATACGGACATCCGGGCAATAGAACAGGGTAATATCTCCATCACGCCGCTGGCCACCAGTCTGGCCGGCGGACCAGCTTCGCCGGCGCTGGATAACCTGTGCGCCGACCTGTCCCGGACGCTGCCGGTCAGTCAAGGATAAGCGGAGATGACGCTGTACACGGGCATAGACATCATAGAGATAGGCCGCATCAAGCAGGTGATCGACCGCTGGGGAGAAACTTTTCTGAGGCGGATTTACACGGAGGCAGAGCTTGAGAAGTACGCTGGCAAACCGGCCTCACTGGCGGCACGCTTTGCCTGTAAAGAAGCGGTTATGAAGCTGCTGGGCACCGGCAGAAACGGAGTCGGCTGGCGGGAGATAGAGACGCTTTCCCATCCCGGCGGCAAGCCGGTGGTCAACCTGTACGGGCGGGCGCAAAGCAAGGCCGATGAGCTGGGAATCAGCGAGATCGCGGTCAGCCTCTCCCACTCGAAAGAGTACGCCATCGCTTCCGCAAGCAGCCTCTCCGGGAGATAACCGGGATAAACCAATTTGGAAAAGGCACCGATGTGATGAACAAACCGACCGGAACAACCACCCCCGGCGAGAAGATAATTTTTCGCTGGCGATTTATCGCCCTGCCGGTGGCGGTACTGCTGCTGGCGCTGGCGCTCACCGCCTTTTTCTACGGCAGGCTGCCCGCCGAAGCCGCCTATCATTTCGAAAACGGCACCGCCGACAGATGGATGGGCCGGGGCGCCCTGGTTGCCTGGCTGGTACTGCCCCAGTTTATTCTTACCCTGCTGGCCTGGGCGACGGTAAGCGGCGCCGCTTTCATCAGCAATCGTTTTCAGCCGGTCAACCGCGCCTGGGTGGAAAGAATACTGATGCTTATGGGTAACATGATTGCCCAGCCGCAAATCATACTCGGCTTTGCAATGCTGGATATTTTCAGCTACAATGCCTACCAGATACACCTCATTCCGCTCTGGGTATTTGCCGTGATTGTCATCGGTGGGGGCGGGATTCTGCTGGGCATTTTCTTCACCCGGGCGATACGGCTTGTCCGGGGTAAAGGCAGCGCCGGATAAAAACTGAAGAGCGGTATTAATAACGAGACATACAGCGGACAAAAATTAAAGAGCTGTATTGATAACGAAACATAATTCCGGGCAAAAAATTCGAGGAGCAATATTAATGGCGGAACGTATACCGGGCAAAGTTACCATGGAGAAGATAGTTTCTCTTTCTCAGCGGCGGGGTTTTATCTTCCCGAGCAGTGAAATCTACGGCGGCATTTCCAGTTGCTGGGACTACGGGCCGCTGGGCGTGGAACTGAAGCGTAACGTCAAGGAAGCCTGGTGGCGGGCCGTTATCCAGCAGCGTGATGACATGGTGGGGCTGGATACCGGTATCCTGATGCACCCGCAGGTGTGGGTGGCCAGCGGCCACGTGGGGGAGTTTTCCGACCCGCTGGTAGATTGCAAGGGCTGCCACCTGAGATGGCGAGTGGATGATTTAACGGATAAAGTCTGCCCGGCCTGCGGCGGCGAACTGACCGAACCGCGCCAGTTTAACCTGATGTTCAAGACTTTCATGGGGCCGGTGGAGGACGAGGCCAACGTGGTCTACCTGCGCCCGGAGACCGCCCAGGGCATTTTCGTCAATTTCCAGAATGTGCTCAGTACCACCCGGAAGAGACTGCCTTTCGGCATCGCCCAGATCGGCAAGGCTTTCCGCAACGAGATTACCACCGGTAATTTTATCTTCCGGAGCCGGGAATTCGAGCAGATGGAAATCGAGTATTTCGTCAAGCCGGGCACCGACGACGGGTGGTTCGATTACTGGGTTGAGGAGCGCCGGAACTGGTATTTGAACCTGGGGATACGGGCTGAAAACCTGCGGCTGCGCCCGCATACCGCCAAGGAGCTGGCGCACTACGCCCGGCAGTGCAGCGACATCGATTACCATTTCCCGATGGGCTGGGGGGAGCTGGAAGGGGTGGCTAACCGCACCGACTTCGACCTGAAGAGGCACGCCAGCCACAGCGGTAAGAACCTGACCTACCTTGACGAGGAGACCAACCAGCACATCGTCCCTTACGTCATCGAGCCTTCGGCGGGAGTCGACCGCTCGGTACTGGCCTTCCTGTGCGACGCCTATGCCGAAGAGACGGACAAAGACGAGATAAGAACGGTGCTTCATTTCCACCCCTCCCTGGCGCCGATAAAGATAGCGGTACTGCCCCTGAGCAAGAAGGAGAACCTGGCGGCGCTGGCCAAAGAGGTCTATGCCGACCTGCGCCCCCACCGGACGGTGCAGTACGACGACACGCAGAGCATCGGGCGGCGTTACCGGCGGCAGGACGAAATCGGCACTCCGTACTGCGTGACCATCGACTTCCAGTCGCTGGAGGACAAGATGGCCACCGTCCGCGAGCGCGACACGATGAACCAGATAAGGATACCTATCGCCTCGCTTCAGAGCACACTGGCGGCGAAGCTGGCCGGCGAAGATTTGTTCATCCTGCCCCCCGGAGGCCAGATATGGAAGGAAGGGGGAAATGAGTAAATATACACCTTTGACAGAATGGTTGAAGAGGCAACCTGGGAACACTGTTGAGCTTACTTTTAACCAAATTGAACGGATTATTAACAAAGAGCTACCGGATGGTGCACGACGACACTTGCAAGATTGGGATTACAGGCCACCAGGCACTTCGCTCAGCAATGCTTGGAATAATGCTGGCTTTCAAATTGTAATGGTGGACATGGAAAACGAAAAAGTGAAACTTCGAAGAAAACAGGGAGTTTAAGAGGGGCTTCGCCCCTCTTCTTTATATCCACTCCCCCTTCCCTGGGGAAGGGGGATACAGGGGGATGGGGTTACCAAATAGATATTAAAGGGTGACAGCTTGAAAATCCTTCATTTTGCCGACCTTCATCTCGGCGTGGAGAGTTACGGACACACCGACCCGGCCACCGGGCTGTCCTCACGGCTGATTGATTTCCTGTCCGCCTTCGACCGGGTAATCGACTACGCCCTGGAGAACAAAGTAGACCTGGTGCTTTTCTGCGGCGACACGTACAAGACGCGCGAACCGGGCCAGACTCAGCAACGGGAGTTCGCCAAACGCCTCAACCGGCTATCCGCAGGCGGTATTCCCGTCTTTCTCCTCATCGGCAACCACGACATGCCCAACGCGGTCGGCCGGGCCACCGCCACCGAAATCTTCGACACACTGGCGGTGGCCAACGTCTACGTGTCAAACCGGCCGGACGTTTACAAAATCCCTACCGCCAGCGGGGTGGTACAGGTGGTTTCCCTGCCCTGGCCGAGACGGAGCGCCTTGCTCAGTAAAGAAGAAGCGAAAAACCTGGACCTTGCCCAGATTAAGGACCGCCTCCAGCAGGCGCTGACCACGGCGATTGAGGTCAACGCGGCCAAACTCGACCCCGGCCTGCCCGCCGTCCTGGCCGCCCACGCCTGGGTGACCGGCGCCACCGTCGGTTCGGAGAAGATAATGACCATCGGCCAGGAACCGTCGCTGCTGCTGAGCAACGTCGCCCGGCCGGATTTCGACTACGTGGCACTGGGGCATATCCACCGTCACCAGGTGCTTTCCGAAAACCCGCCGGTAGTCTACGCGGGCAGCCTGGAAAGCATGGACTTCAACGACGAAGACGACGATAAGGGATTTTACCTGGTGGATATCGAGTCCGGCGGGGAAACAGGCAAGCGAAAGGTCACTTTTGATTTCCACCCGGTGGAGGGGCGGCGCTTTGTCACCGTCAGCGTCAACATCGAAGCGGAGGACATGGACCCGACCGCCACCGTGCTGAAGGCGATTGCCGGACAGGCAGAGAGCCTGCCGGGGGCTATCGTACGGCTGAGCCTGACGCTGCCGGCGCAGGTGGAGGGACAGCTGAGGGACGGCGACATCCGCGACGCCCTGAAAGAGACCTATTACTTCACCATCGCCCGGGAGATACAGCGAGAGGCGCGCCTGAGGCTGGGCAGCCACGCCGCCGCCGAGGAAATCACCCCTCTGGAGGCGTTGAAAGCCTACCTGGAATCGAAAAAAGTCTCCCCGGAACGGACCAAAGTACTGCTGGAATACGGGGAGAGGCTGATACGGGGGGAATGAGGGGCAAGATTCCTCATTACGAGCTGAAATGAGAAATGACGGAGTAAAAGGGGGAGCCGATGAGTTCTAATAATTGTACGAGCTGCGGAATGCCCATGACCAGGCTCGAGGAATATGGCGGTGGCAATCCGGCAAATAAATACTGTGTACACTGCTCAAACCCGGAGGGCAGTTTAAAAAGCCGTGATGAAGTGTTTGAAGGAATGGTCGGCTTTGCCATGACGTCCCGGAATATGGACAGAGAGACCGCGGCGAGAGTCGCCAATGAATACATGTCAAAGATGCCGGCCTGGAGCGACCGCGCTTAATTATAAAACTAAGCTGAACGGGCGTCTAAGAGGAGTGAAGCCCCTCTTATTAATAACCGGCTCCAGAAACCAGCCCTTATCTTTCTGAGAAAGCCAGCGCACCGGGTATGACCAGGTTTACCAGCGGTACCAGCATCAATATGCCCAGCCAGGAGGGCTTATTACAGGCTCTGGCAATATTCATCCAAACAACGACCACCAATATCAAGTTCACCAGCGGAATGAAAAAAAGAATTGCCCACCAACCGGACAGGCCAGCCACCTTGCACATAAGATAGAGGTTGGCGAATGGAATCCAGGCCAGCCAGGCGTCCCGTGTGCCAGTCTTGCCGGCAATAAGGTACAGACACAAAGCAAACCAGGCATATACCGCCAACCCCCAAAACGAGTTCATACCGGAGAATAACATCCAGTTCCACATTTTTACCTCCCTGCCGAACCAAATACTCAGGTAAAGGATATTGTAAATACCCGGTATGATTTTATCAAGAGCCGTCATAAAACAACGGGTGTCCAGGAGGGGTTTTGCCCTTTATCGTCCCGATCTCAATTAAAGTGACCTGTATACCTCTTTACGATGCCCAATACGCACAACGGTGACAAGTTGCTGATTATCGTCAATACCGTAAATTATCCGGTAATCACCTTGTCTTATTCGCCACAAGCCGGCACTTTTAACCTTTTCAACACCTCTTGGCCTCGGTGTCAGTGCTAATTCCTTTATAGCTTTAATGACTGCCTGAAAATCAGACTCAGGCAATCTGTCTAATACATGTTGTGGCCGGCGTCTGAGTTCAATCCGATGCATTACTCAGTCCGTGCTGCAAGGTAAGCCTCTAAAGACACCGTACCCTCGGTATCGGCTAAGGACGCAAGTCCTTCAGATGCGTCAATTTCATCTTCCAGCTTGGCAATTATGGCCTCAGTCAGCCACTCCTTCATTGTCTTTCCTTTCAACGCGGCAAGAGCCTTAAACCTATTGCGAAGGTCAGGCTCTATATCCAAGAAATATCTTGTCTTTTTTTTCGTATCCGGCATTACCAGCCTCCCTATATATACTATGTTTATAGTTATTATAGGGCATGGCAACTGATAACGTCAAATTTTTTTACCGGTACCTCTAACACAGGAGGGGGTATCCTTAATGGAGAATACCCCCTCTACTCGTACCACTGAACAAAGTCGTCCAGGGCGATGCGGGTGCTCCGGTAGGTGTTTATCACCGCGTCAGGATCAGGGTAGCCCATGGAGATACCGATGATGAGCTTTCGGGTCGGCGGTATGCCGAGAAAGTCCCGGATGGCGTCCGGGTAGTTGGTGATTGACGCCTGCAAACAACTGCCGATGCCGAATGAGTGGGCCGCCAGGATA
The DNA here is from genome assembly GCA_965369965.1 of uncultured bacterium. Taxonomy (GTDB): domain Bacteria; phylum Chloroflexota; class Dehalococcoidia; order Dehalococcoidales; family RBG-16-60-22; genus JACZSH01. Next base: position 13,311 of record CBDUSH010000041.1, read on the forward strand.
AGGCTCTGGGAAAACAGTCCCACGTCGTATATCGACCAGGTGG
>CBDUSH010000042.1:0-13081 GCA_965369965.1 uncultured bacterium
TCTTTTTTTTGCTACTGGTTCTTATCGTTGTCAGGTTGTGATAAGAATTCTCAGTCCCCTCTAACACTAAGGGAGAATGTGCACCCATTCTTGATAGTTGTTTACTGCCTGGCATATTTGATTCACCTTTTACATACAGAGATACTGATAATATATCATAATATGTTCAGTTGCTCACAAGCCTACAGCCTAGCGACTATTAGCATAAGATGATTTTAACACTCTTTCTACCAGGACTTACTCCATGAGCAATCGCTTAGACCTGGAATCAATCTTTTTTTCAAACAAGAGGTCGGTAAGCTTCCAATGCTGGCTACCATCTAGGGTCGCCGCCTCAGGCCTGGTCTACTGAAAACGGAGTCCCGTGCACCCCGCTCTCCAGCATCTCGAAATAACGCCGGCTCAATAACCGGGAAATCGGGCCGCGCTTGCCGGAGGCGATGGTTCGCCCGTCAATCTCCACAATGGGGATGATACCGCCCGCGGTAGAGGTCAGGAAAACCTCGTCGGCGGTGTAGAGGTCGTAGGGAATCAGGCGGGCTTTTATCACCTCGATCCCTTCCTTTCCGGCGATTTCGATAACCGTTTCCATGGTTATGCCCACCAGGATAGTTTCCGGAGGAGGCGTATAGAGTTTTCCCCGGCTGACGGTGAATATATTATATCCCGGACTCTCGTTCACAAATCCTTCCGTATCAAGCAGGATAGCCTCATCCGCCCCGGCATTGAGCGCCTCCATTTTGGCCAGCACCAGGTTGGCGTAGTTCAGGTTTTTCGCCTTCGGGTCCAGGCACTGGGGAGGCGTCCGCCGGATACTGGTAATCCTGGCCTTCACCTCCCGCTCCTCTTTCCCCGGATCGACGTTCGAAAGGTAAGGCCTTGAGAATACCACCACCGACGTCTTGCAGCCCACCGGCGACAGCAGCGGCCGCGGCCCCACTCCACGGGTCACCAGGCACTTGATATACTGGTTTTTCTCGCCGTTGGTCGCCACCACTTTGACCACTATTTTTTTAAACTCCTCTTTGCTCAACGGCATATCGATTTGAAACAGGTGAATTGACCGGTATAATCGGTCGAGATGCCCGTCCAGTTCAAAGATAGCCCCGTTCCAGGCGCACCAGGTGTCGAAAACGCCGTCTCCATACAGTACTCCGTGGTCGAAGATAGACAGCTTTGCCTGGCTCTGGGGCAGGTACTCTCCGTTGACGTAGGCAATCCATTCTTTTTCAGGTGTCATTATTTCTCCCTCCATGCGGCAGCTTGCTGCTTATCCTATTACTAACCGCACCCGGTGTCAATTCCGGTCAGCCTGAACCGGCAACATAGCCCTTTTTGAAAAATATCGGCTTTGCCCGGTATTTTCTCAGGCTCCTACATTCACCCCCGGGAATATCCGGCGCGCCGGTTACAAAAAGAAAAGCCCCCCGTTATCCGGGAGGCTTTATCTGGCATCTCAGCAGTATATCCTGGCTGAAATACAGGGCTATATTCTACCTGGCGACTGTTTGTTTAACAAACGCCTGTCGGCGTGCCACCGGCCGCCGCGGGCGCTGCCCGAAGCGTAGTTCTGTCTCCGGCGCGGGCTGGGTGTAATCAAAGTCCTGCAGTGTCTGCCGTTCCAGCGGCACGTTAAGCAGCTGCTCCAGAGCCCGTATCTTACCCGCGTCAACGTTGGTCACGAAAGTCAACGCCTCACCGGTTTTTTCCACCCGGCCGGTACGGCCGATGCGGTGGATGTAGTCATCGGTACTTTCCGGCATATCGTAGTTGATGACGTGGGAAATACTCAAAATATCAATCCCGCGGGCAGCGATATCGGTCGCCACCAGAATCTTGATCGAGCCGTTGCGGAAGCCGTTCAGCGCCGCCTGCCGCTGGTTCTGGGACAGGTTCCCCTGCAGCGAAGCCACCCGGTGGCCGACTCTGACCAGTTGCTGCGCCACACGTTCGGCGCGGTGTTTGGTGCGGGTGAAGACAAGCACCGAATCGGTCCTGGTTTTCTTCAGGATTTCCTTCAGTAAATTGGTTTTCAGGTGCTGCTGTACCGGGTAAAGGGTATGCGACACCGTTTTAGCCGGCAGTGTCCGGTCGATCTGCACAGTGACCGGATCATGCAGGATTTCACGCACCAGGCGCCGGATACCGGTAGGCATGGTGGCCGAAAAGAGCAATGTCTGGTGTTTGTGCAGGATGCACTCCAGAATATTGCGTATCGCCGGCAGAAAGCCCATATCAAACATCCGGTCCGCCTCGTCGATGACGAGCACTTCCAGACGGGCCAGATCAATGCTGCCCCTCCACAGGTGGTCGAGCAGGCGTCCCGGGCAGGCGACGACGATTTCAGCGCCGTTACGCAACCCCCGGTATTGCTGTTCCATGCCCACTCCGCCGTAGACGGCAACCCCCCGCGAGCCGGTTTTACTCCCCAGCTGGCCGATAACCTCGCAGGTCTGCTCAGCCAGTTCACGTGTCGGCGAGATTATCAGCGCCCGAACGCCGCCGCGCCGGTTTTGCCGCAAGCGCTCCAATATCGGCAGCACAAAGGCGGCCGTCTTGCCGGTGCCGGTCTGTGCCAGCCCGATAATATCGCGCCCCTCCATAATCGGTGGGATTGCCTTTAACTGTATCGGTGTGGGTACGGTATAACCGAGATCACGTACACCGGCCATGATGCTCGGATGAAAATTAAAGTTCTCGAAATTCATTTAACTCCTTGGAAAAATACTTGGCAGGCACCTGCATTACAGGTGTTTAACTGTTTGTGTATCTTCTTTCTCTTTTTTTATTAGGTCGATGGCTGTTTCTGGGATTGGAGGAGAGTAAGCCGCCTTTATCTGATAGCGGCAGGGCTGCCACCACGGTGACAATCCTGTCTCGCAGTTTTTTCCCTTCAATACCGGCAATGGCGTCGGCGCCCTCGGATTTAAAGGCCATTTCGACGTATCCGTAGCCTCTCGTCTGCCCGCTGCCGATATATTTGTCGTCCATAATGATTACCGAAGTCACTTCCCCGAATTCGGCGAACTCCCTGCGCAGTTCATCTTCGGTCATCTCGAGTGACAGGTTGCCCACATAGATATTCATGCTGCCCCTTTTTTCAGATCGGTCACATTGCCCCGATCTGTGCCGGGTGAGCCAGTAAAGGCATCGGTCACTGCCGGTACTGATTCAAGCCGCCGGGTTGACTAATATCTCCGCTGCCGGCCGCCGCCGCCTGAGCGGCCGCCCTTGCCGCCGCCGCCACCGTAACCGCCGCCACCACCATAGCCGCCACCATAGCCGCCGCCCCTGCCGCCGCCGTAACCACCACCGCCACCCCGGTCGGTGCGGGGACGCGACTCATTAACCACGATAGTACGTTCTTTTATTACTTTACCGTTAAGTCCGGTGATAGCGGCTTCGGCCTCAGACTTTGAGCCCATTTCCACGAAGGCAAAGCCCCTTGGCCGCCCGCTGATCTTATCGGCGGGAATAGCCACTGTGTCCACCTGGCCATAGGCCCCGAATTCGGCGGCCAGTTCATCTTCGGTAAGTTCAAAAGATAGATTGCCTACATAGATTTTCATAGTCTGCCCCCTCTTCTCCCATATTTTTGCCCGTGCCGCTTCACAGGCCTGTCACCGCCTCCGCGGTGCGGTTTCCCGCCAGAGCCACGCCCGGGCCGGTCGCCCAACCCGGGTGCGTCTCATGGCTTAATTTCATTTATCTGCTTGGCTGGATTTTTCGGAAGCAGTCGCTGCAGTAAACCGGCTTATCACCGCGGGGTTGAAAAGGGACTTCGGTGCTTTGACCGCACTCGGCGCACGTCACGGGGAACATCTGGCGCGGGGCTCCGTAGCCGCTGCCGCCGCCGTAGCGCTCTGTTTTCCGTGTCTGACGGCATGCCGGGCACCGCTTCGGCTCGTTGGTGAAGCCTTTTGACTGGTAGAACTCCTGATCTTCGACGCTGAAAGCAAACGTGGCGCTGCAATCGGAGCAGGTGAGGGTCTTTTCTTCAAAGCTCATTGGATGACCTCCTCTCTTAATAAATTCAGTTAGAGTTCGGGTCATCCAATACTTAAGATGTACTCAGTGTTAACGGTTTCTAAGAGACTTGTAATAACCTAAACTGGAACTTGCTTTTTATTATACCACAAAAGGGATACTCCTGCAATCAACCCCCCATGAAGGTACTATTCGCATATGGTTAGTGACGTCATTGCGAGGAGGCATTGCCGACGTGGCAATCCGGGAGGTGCGGGGTTCCTTCCCCACCGGACAGATTGCTTCGCCTTCGGCTCGCAATGACCGGCGGATTCAACCGGATGCAAATAAAACCCTCATGAAGTAACATTCCGGCCCAAGGTTGACCATATTTGCAATGTATGATATACATGATATATCATGTTATTTATACAATGTCGATAACTTGTCAGGAGGTAAATATCATATGATGGGTCGGTTCAGAGGAACCCCCCCCAAACTGTACGGGTCGGTAACGGTTGCTGAACGGGGTCAGGTAGTCATTCCGGCTGAAGCCCGCCGGGACCTTGAGATTGAACCGGGCACCAAGCTGCTCGTGTTCAGCGGACCGGAAAAAAGAGGACTGATGTTCGTCAAGGCGGAAGCAATGACCGAGTTTATTGCTCAAGCCACGGCCATGCTTTCTCAAGTCGAACAGGCCCTCGGTTCAAATACTTCGGAAACTGAAGAAGAAAAACGCTAACGGAACGGTTCACCGTTATTACGGCTGACTTGTTGACTGAATTGGCGTCAGACGATATAGCGAAGTCTGGCGCTCACTTACGGAAAGGTAAGGGAAGGGGAATCGGGTGAATATGCTGAAAAAAATACTGCTGCTCTTTATACTGGGTTTACTGGCGGTTCCGGTATTAAGCTGCCGTAATGAATCAAGTGAAACCGAGGCGGAGGAAACCCGGATAGTAACCATAGAGCGCGGGAATCTGACCGTAGAAATCACCGCCGCCGGTAACCTGGCTTTATCCCGTGCCGAAGACCTGTCCTTTGACCTGTTCTATCAGGAAGGAACGGTAGAAGAGGTTCTGGTGGAAGAAGGAGATACCGTTGAAGAAGGGCAGGTTCTGGCCTCTCTGGATATTGATGAATGGGATGAACAATTAAGCATTTTGGAAGACGGGGTAACCGCCGCCAAAAGGCAGTTGACCACGGAGGAACGTGACCTGCTTCAGGCGCAAATCAATCTGCAAACGGCCGGGGATAATTTAAAGAACTCTCAGCAGGATATGGAGGCGACAGGCACTCTGGAACTGGCCTTATTCAATGCCCGGATAACCAAAAGAAGCGCCGAACGCCATGTCGGTGAAACTCAGGACATCTATACCTGGCCGGACATTGAGACGGCCCAGTTAGCTGTCGATAATGCCAAAGCGTTTTTAGAGTACGCTTTAGACTCGGAACTGCCACAGTTAACCATAACCTACGCCCAGGCCAGATTAACCGCCGCCGAGGCGATACTGGACGCTAAAACAAATGCCTATGACACCGAGGAAGTAGCCATCGCCAAACTGCAATCAGAAGCGGCGGAGATGGCCGAGGCCCAGGCGCAGAAAAACCTTGACAGTTATCTGGAGGAAGCGGCTGAAGACCTGGCGGTAAAGGAACTTTCCTCAGAGCTTGCCCAATACCGCCTGGAAGACGCCGAAATTGCCGTGAAAGACGCCGAAAAAGACCTGGAGGACGCCGGAGCGGATTTAGATGAAGCAAAGGCCAAATCTCCGGCCATCACGGCGCCCTTTACCGGTTTCATTACCAGGGTAAATGTCGAAGGCGGTGACGAGGTGCTGACCGGTACGGTTGCCATTCAGCTTGCCGACCCCGAAAAATTTGAGGCGGATATCATGGTCAGCGAGATGGACATATTGCAGGTGGAATTAGGGGGAGAAGCCTGGGTGGAAGTGGATGCCATGCCGGGGCTGAGTCTCCCGGCCAAAGTCACCCATATATCACCCACCGCCACCATTCAGTCGGGCGTAGTGAATTACAAGGTAAAGGTCGAAATAGAGCCGCTGGAAACCACGGTGCGGGAAAGACAGGCGGCAATGCGGGGGGCGATGACGGAACTTGCCCCCGGCGAACTCCCGGATAGACTCAAACAGGCGATTGAAGCCGGCCAGCTTACTCAAGAGCAGGCTGAAGAGATGATGGGACAGGGGCAAGCGCAAGGGCATACGCCGTCGCCGATGTCTGAAGAACCTCTACTGAGAGAAGGTCTGACCGCTACCGTGAGCATACTGGTAGACGAGGTGGCCGATGTCCTGCTGGTACCCAATTCGGCGATTACGAATCAGGGCGGGCAGAGCTACGTGCAGGTCCTGGCAACGTCCGGTGAAACCGAAGAACGCGTCATCCGGACCGGCATTACCGATTGGCAGTTTACCGAGGTAACCGGGGGACTCAGTGAGGGAGAACAGATAGTTGTTCCGGGAACTGCCGCCGCATCGACAACACAACAGGGCACACAGCGTGGACGGGGGTCATTTATGGGCCCGATACCGCACTAGGCAGGAGAAACGGATGATTCAGCTGCGGGATATAACTAAAGTTTACCCCATGGGTAAAAGATACTTGACCGTGCTCAGAGAAGTAAATCTGAATATCGAAAAGGGTGAGCTATTGGCGATAATGGGGCCCTCCGGTTCGGGTAAGTCAACCATGCTCAACTTGCTGGGCTGTCTGGACACGCCGACTTCAGGCAGTTACCATCTGGAAGGTAAAGAAGTAAGCCGTCTGAGCAGCGGTGAGCTGGCCGCGGTAAGGAGCGAGAAAATCGGCTTTGTCTTTCAGACTTTCAATCTGCTGCCGCGCCTCTCGGCACTGGCCAACGTGGAGCTTGGCATGAGATACGCCGGTGGGGTTGACCGCCGGCGGGCGCTGGAGGCCCTCAGTAAAGTCGGACTCGCTGACCGTGTCAATCATCGTCCCGGCGAGCTTTCAGGTGGAGAGCAGCAAAGGGTAGCCATCGCCCGGGCCATAGTAAAAAACCCGCCGCTGATTCTCGCCGATGAGCCGACCGGAAACCTTGACAGTCGCTCAGGAGCAGACATAATCTCCGTCCTCACCTCCCTGCATACCGAACAGGGGATTACCCTGGTGATGATAACCCATGACGCTGACGTTGCGCATCACTGCCAGCGAATTATCCATCTCAAGGATGGGCAGGTAGAAGCGGAGGAGAAGTTATGAAGAAATGGCTTGACCCGTTTTCCACCGCCTGGGTCGGGGTGGTTACTCACAAGCTGCGCAGTTTCCTGACCATACTGGGGATAGTCATCGGTGTCGCCGCGGTGATTGCGCTTATGTCCCTCGGCAGAGGCGCTTCGGCGGACATTCTCTCCCGGATCGGAAGTATGGGGTCGGACCTTATTACCATCAGTCCCGGAGCAGCTACTTTTGGCGGGGTCAGGAGTGCGTCGGGCAGTATCCAGAGTCTCACTCTGGAAGATGCGGCGAAGATACAGGAAGAGATTGCCTATGTCGGCATGGTGGCCCCAACCTACTCCACATCACTCCAGCTGGTTGTCGGCGGCGAGAATATGAATTCCCAGGTTACCGGTGTCCCTCCGGAGTACCGGGAAATACAGGAACTGGAAATTGCCAATGGTAATTTCTTTACCGAATATGATTATCAGCGGGGGGCGAAGGTGGTCGTCCTCGGCTCCGAGGTCAAAGAAACCCTCTTTGCCGATACCGACCCGGTGGGGCAGCAGATACGGATGGGGACGAACATCGTGCGTGTTATCGGAGTCCTGGAAAGTAAAGAAGGCTTTATGGGCTCCTCGCCGGATAACGCTATTTTAATTCCGTTGTCGGCGATGCAACAGATGGTAGCCCAGCCGAGAACCAATCAGGGCGAACGCATCGTCTCGTCGATAGTGCTGACAGTCAGCGATGAGGAGCAGACAGATTATGTGATAGAGGAAATAACGAGCCTGCTTCGCAACCAGCACCGGCTCGGACCAAATGTTGATGATGACTTTCGTATCATGTCTGTTCAGGAGATATCTGAGGCCATCGCCGAAGCCACCGGAACAATGACCCTGCTTCTGGGCGCCATCGCGGCTATATCATTACTGGTCGGTGGCATCGGGGTAATGAACATCATGCTGGTATCGGTACTGGAACGAACCAGGGAGATAGGCATTCGCAAAGCGCTGGGCGCCAAAGAGAGCGATATCTGGATTCAATTTCTGATTGAGGCGGCCTTCCTCTCGCTGGCCGGGGGTATCATCGGTATCGTCATCGGCTGGCTGATATCTTATGCGGTTAACCGCTCGGGGATGATGACCACTATCGTCAGCGCTGACATCGTTATTCTGGCCGTCTCGGTATCGGTCGGTATCGGCTTGTTCTTCGGGTTTTATCCCGCCTGGAACGCCTCCCGGCTCAATCCCATTGACGCCCTCAGGTCTGACTGACGCGGGGAGTGCCTTCCGTCTCATCTCCCGCCCTTAATGACGCCGCAAGGCGGCGGGTCCGGGGACGGTTAGGTTTATTTAATAAATGGTTGTTCTGAACCGGATTTTTCAAGCTACACCAGCGCCTGATAAACCGCTTTCTCAAAATCCTGGTCCAGTTGGAATCCCGGCTTGAATCCGAAACCGAATACCTGGGTGAGCGCCAGGGCAATTAATTCCTGCGCCGGGTCGATAAAGAACTGGGTGCAGGCGGCGCCGCCCCAGCCGTAAGTACCCGCCGAACCGATCGAACCCGATTCGACGATATCGGTACGAACCCCCAGGCTGAAACCATAACCCCAGCCATATCCGCGGGCATAGATAAACAGGTCACCGGTATGGTTTGAAGCCATCAACTCCACCGTTTTGGGGCTCAGCAGGCGGGCCCCTTCAAGTTCCCCTTTACCAAGCAGCATCCGGGCAAACCGGAAATAGTCCGAAGCGGTAGAGACGATGCCTCCATAGTCCCCCAACCCGGAAAATACGTCCTTCGGCCCGACTACTTTAATGCTGTCCCGGGGATGGTCGTATATTTTTAACGCCCATGATTCGTCCCAGGTATAGGCGGTCACCAGGCGGTCTACCTTTTCCGGCGGCAGCCGAAAAGACGTTTCTTTCATTTCGAGCGGGCCGAATATATTTTTCTGGAAGAATTCTTCCAGCGACATCCCGGAAACAGTTTCGACAATAACACCGAGGACGTCAAATTCGTGCCCGTACTGCCAGCTGGTTCCGGGGTGAAAACTGAGCGGTATCGCGGCCAGCTTTTCCACCGCCTCCCTGATTGACAGACGGGGGCTGGCCGTGCCGTCCTGGTGCGGGAAAAATAAAGACCCCCTGATCGCGTCGGAAAGATTACTGACAAAAGCAATCGGGGTCAGCCTCGGTGAGGCTAAACCAGCCGTGTGGGTGAGCAGGTCTCTCAGCGTAATTTCTCTTTTCGCCGGCTCAGTATAGACACGCCCCGGGGGCCAGTGCCTCGCCTTACCGGGTGGCGGTTGGGATACGATTACCCTGGGATTGGCGAATTCGGGGATAAATTTGGATACCGGGTCGTCGAGCATCAACTTGCCTCTTTCGTAGAGCATCAGCACGGCAACGGCGGTGACCGGCTTGGTCATCGAGTACATGCGAAAGATACAATCTTCAGACATTGGTTTCCTGGACGCCGTATCCATGAAACCCAGCGCTTCAAAGTTCACCAGCCTGCCTTTACGGCTCACCACGGTAAGACTGCCGGGTATATCACCCCGGTCGATGTACCCTTGCATCAGCCGGGTAATACGCCCCAACCGGTCGCCGGAAAAACCGGCCTCTTCGGGAGATGTCGTCGGGAGTTCCGTCTGACGGCTCATAACTGTGACCTCCTTAAGGGATAATATACACAGTCTACCTGATTTCCATCTGTTATTCCCACTCTTCATCCGTGCCCGCTATTACAGCCGGTTAATATCACAGAAATACAAAGCGGGACGGTAACGTCTCACGATGACTTATTCAAAATCCCCTCTTCAGGGTTAACCTTGGGCAGGTATCAATATGTGGTTTTCCCCGGGCTCAGGCGCGCCCCTTATCTCTTCGGTTATTATTATGTCCATCTTCGGGTTGATTGTCTCCAGCCCGCCATCCATGGTATGGACAGCGCCGCACTGGAAACACCCCACTTCGCCATGGCAGTGTATAAGCTGACCGCCGCATTTCTGGCATTTAGTAACCTGCCTGTTTTTCAGTGCTCCCTCAATACGCATAACCATTCCTCCTTAGTCGAGGATAGTTTACGCAGAGCGTGCCATATAAAGTATAAACAAACGGATTATTTTTCTTAATATTTCCTAAATAACCGGTCAGCCGTGTGGTATGAAATGGCCGCTTTAAAGGCACCTTTAGTACTTGAAAAATGTCCGGCGTCGTGATATATTATCATTGTGGAAATATTTTACGGTGGAATATAATGACTCGAACCCAAAGCAGCGTCGACAGCCGCCAGATAACCGATATTGTTCACGGTTTCATGCAGGTGTGGAATAAGTTTGAATCCACTCTCGATAAGGAACTGGCTCATATCCGGGACAACCTTGACGGCATGCACCCGCACCGGGTCGGCCATTCCGACGCAAATTACGAACTTTTTTACCGGGCAAGCAGCAGTATCTACCCCCAGGGCAGCATGACGATGGGCGAATTCAGCGCCGCTCTCTCGGTTCCGCTGAGTACGGCCACGCGGATAGCGGACTGGCTGGTTGAAAACGGTTACCTCCAGAGATTTAACAACCCTGAAGACAGGAGAGTAGTCAGAATAGCCCTGACCGATAACGGCCGGGTACTTTATAAGGCGATTGACCGGTACGTCAAGCAGCGCCTCCAGGATATTCTGTCGTGCCTGGATGACGAAGAGATGGAATCTTTTCTCAGCCTGGTGCGTAAAATAGTCGCCCGGCTTAAAGAAGCCGCCCCTTAATTTTTAAACTGTTCTTCCGGTGACCGCAAAATCCCCGGCAGGTATTTTGTATTACGCCGGGTAAAACCGGCTGTATTTAAAACTTTAAAATCTATTATCGGGGGTAAAATCTCCGGCAGGTATTTTGTATTACGATGGGTAATGTAAAACTGGCTTTATTTTTAGCTCTGAAATCGATTATTAAAGGTAATCGCTGGGCGCTCCTTATGATTATCATGGTGATGTCTCTCAGCTTTGCCAATCTGCTGCTGACGCCTTCCATTCTTGCCGGGGTAACCGAGACTATCGACCGGCAGCAGGTGGACACTCTTTTTGCCAATATCATCATTGACCCGCCGCCCGGCAGTTATTACCTGGATGACGCCGGCCGGGTAGAGAAAAAAATAGCCCGGATACCCGGTGTCAGTGGAGTTGCCGCCCACCTGGATAATCGCGCCTTCATTGAGTACAAATGGCTGGAAAAGGATTCCCCGTCCGATAAGGGAGACGGCGGAACCTGGTCGGTTACCGGCATTGATCCGGTCCGGGAAACGGCCATAACCACCATCCACAAATACGTGATACAGGGCAGCTACCTGGAGGCAAACGACCGTGACTCGATTCTACTCGGTGTGGAGATTGCCGGCGGCACACGGGCGGAGTCTTCCGAATTACTGACCCTGGACGGCGTACAGGTCGGGGAGAAAGTCAGATTAACTTACCCCAATGGCATCCAGCGTGAGTACACCGTAAAAGGCATCTTCAAAGCTCAGGAAATTACCCGGGCGGACCGTACCGCTTTTGTCACCCGCCAGGAAATGGCTTCGGTATTAGGCCGCGCCGTTTTTACCGACCGCGCCAGCCAGCTCCTGGTTAAAACCGACCCCTCCTTTGCCGAAAGCCGGGTCTTTGACGAGATAGCATCGCTTGGCATCGACGGGACAGTCAGAAACTGGCGTGAGTACGGTGGCGCTCTGGGCGGTATCGCCGCCAGCTTTAGTATTATCGCTTCTTTAATTAACGCTATCGGCCTGGTGGTGGCGGGTATCGTCATGTTTATCGTGATTTACATCAACGTGCTCAACAAGAAAAGACAAATCGGCATTTTAAGAGCCATCGGTATTAAACGCAATGTCATCGTTGGTTCTTACCTCGCCCAGGCATTGTTCTACGCGGCTCTGGGAATCATCATGGGGGGACTGATTTTCGGTTACGTTATCCAGCCGTATTTTGACTTTCACCCCCTGGACCTGGCGCTGGGGCAAGTGACGCTGTCCGTGCAGCCGTTAACGGTATATTATGCGGTTACCGGACTTATCATGGCGGCAATCCTCGCCGGGCTTATCCCGGCGCTGACTATCACCAGACAGGATATTATCCAGGCGATATGGGGGAACTGACACGGATGATTAAAGTTAACAACCTGAAAAAAACCTACGGACACGGGCCGACGGCCACCCATGCCCTGAAGGGAATCGATATGACGGTTGCCCCCGGAGAATTTGTGGCCATCATGGGCAGAAGCGGTTCCGGCAAGTCAACCCTGCTTCATATTCTGGGGCTTCTGGACCATCCGACAGGCGGAGATATCGTTATCGAAAACAGAAACGTACTGAAATTATCCGAAGCGGAAAAAACCAGGTTCAGATTGGAAGAACTTGGCTACATCTTTCAGGAATACTCCCTTTTATCGGAACTGACCATCCTGGAAAATGTCTATGTGCCCGCCCTTTGTCTCGGTAACGGTAACGGATACAAGCAGCAGGCCGAAGAGTTGTTACGGATCGTCGGTCTGGGTGAAAGGTTGAAACACCACCCCAACGAAGTTTCGGGTGGTGAGCAGCAGAGAGCCGCCATCGCGCGGGCTCTGGTCAACAAGCCTAAAATACTGTTTGCCGATGAACCTACCGCCAGCCTGGATATAACTTCGGCCAAAATCGTTCTGGAACTATTCAGGAAATTGAACCGCGAATTATCCCAGACGATAGTTATGGTAACTCACGAGCCTGAAGATGAGCAATACGTGGACCGGGTGATATGGCTCAATGACGGACGGGTAGAAAATGAAAGCTCAGACCAGCTGCCGACGATGTGGGATGCCGAAGATGAATCGGAACCCGTGACAATGAGCTGACGGCCCATCACGCCCCGGCGGCAATAATGAAAA
>CBDUSH010000043.1:0-12908 GCA_965369965.1 uncultured bacterium
TTTTTAGCCGACCAGTGATTTCATCTCATCGATACCGGCTTTCAGCGTGTCCACGTTATTATTGATAACGTAACCGAGCATGAAAAGCCGGTAGCCTTCCTTAGCCCACTTTGCCAGCCCTTTAGGGGCAAAGCCGCCGATACCGGCTACCTTGCCCGTTTCGCGGCAGATACGGGCAATCTGTCTCAGCTTGTCCTCACAAATGTCGGTGGCGACCAGTTCCGAGCGCAGGGCGGTGGCAGAGATACCGCCGATATCAAGGACGAGGTCGTTGGCGCCAACGATAGTGCCGGTGACCCCTTCCAGGTCGAGGATATGGCGCAGGTTACTGATGCATTCCACCGATTCCGTCTGGGGGAAAAGCACCATGTTGTCGTTGACGTAGCCGGTGATGGAGAGGAGGGGCATTTCGGCGGGGTTCTGTCCGTCCAGCAGGTAAGGGCTCATGCCGATACCGGCGCCGCGGTGCCCGACGGGCGGGAAATACGACTGGTTGACGGCGTATAAGGCTTCTTCCACGGTATCGGTGCCGGGCACCATCATGCCGTTGACGCCGGCATCGAGGTAGCAGCGGAAGTTAGCCCATTTTTCTTCGGGCCGGAGCAGGATGGGAATCTCGACGTCACGGGAAACGCGGATATATTCGAAGATGGTCTCCTTGTTGACCAGGCTGTGCTCGTTTTCCATCATGATGAAGTCGTAGCCGAAGTCCTTGAGCGCGGCGACCGTTTTATCCGGGTCGTTGCCGGGGCCGATGGTCTGTCCGTAGACCGGCTCACCCGCCTGGAGTCGCTTCTTAAATTCAAGAGTTACGTTCGTTGCCATGAAATCCTCCCGTATTATATTTTTCAGGAAAAGGGGTGCTCGATGCCGAACCGGTCGGCGACCGCCCGCAGGTTATCGGCGATTTTGGCGGGAACGGGGATGCCGAGTCGGGAACGCTCTTCGAAGTTTCTTTCCTCCGGCTCACCGGGCACGAATATCTCGTCGAACCCATCGGCTCTGGGCAGGGCTTTCAGGCCGTCGATAAGGTTATCGATATGCCCCCGGTACTCGGCAACGTCGCCAAAGGTGGCGATGTCAATGGCGATGACGACGCTGTTCTGGATATGGCGGCGAATGCGGTCTTCATTACCGAGCATGGATTCCAGCCCCAGGGACTTCTCTTTGCCCTGTAAAATGGGTTCAAGCTTGGGCACGCCGACGATGACACTGGTCAGGCACTCCAGCATCAGGGAAAGGCCGGAACCCTTGGGCCCGCCGACGGGTAAGAGGGTGACTGCCTCGAAGGGGTCGGTGGCCGGCCGTCCGTCCTTATCCAGCGCCCAGGTGGGCGGTATGGAAACGCCTTTTGCCTTGGCAATGTTGAGCTTCTGGGCGGCGACGACGCTGGTGGCCATGTCCAGAACGAGCGGGGGGTGGCGTTCCGCCGGTACCGAGATGGCGATGGGATTATTGCTCACCCCGGCGACGCTGGCGCCGTGGGGGGCGGTGTTGGCCGGGCTGCAGACCCAGGCGATACCGGCCATGTTGTTGCCGGCGGCCATCCGGGGGTAGTAACCCATGGCGGCCTGGTGGTTGTGGTTGCGGATGAAAGCCCAGCCGATGCCCACTTGCCGGGCTTTTTCCATTACCCGGTTCATGGCATGGACGGTGACCACCGGCCCGAGGGCATGGTCGGCTTCCAGGAAGAGGGTGGCCGGTGTTTCCTTGATTACCCGGATGTCCGGTTTGACTTTCATGTGACCGATGTCGATTGCTTCCACGTACCAGGGGACAAGCTGCACGCCGTGTGAGTCCACGCCGCGCCGGCTGGCCCAGGTGAGCACTTCGGCCATCGTCTCCGCATCTTCGGCGGACATACCGGCGCGCCCAAAGACCTCACCGATGAATTTATTTAAAGGTTCCCAGCTAACCCTGATTTCAGTCTGGTTCATTATCTCTCCTTCTCTAAAGCGGTTCTTTCCGGGGCAGCCGTTATCTATAATGGATGGCTAAAGGCCGGCGGGTAACCCGACGCTGAATCGCTCGGCGACGGCGTGCAGGTTGCGGACGGTTCCCGGGGGGAGAGGGATGCCGTCCCGCGTGCGCACGGCGCAGGTCTTTTCTTCCGGCTCACCGGGGACGAATATCTCGTCGAACCCGTCCGCTTTGGGCAGGGCTTTCAGGCCGTCAATGAGGCTGTCAATGTGGTCTTTGTATCCCTCAAGGTCGGTGAAGGTGGCGATGTCAATGGCGGCGACGACGCTGTTCTGGTTGTGGGGAGGCATATAGGCCAGCTGGCTCCACTCTTTGTCCGATTTCTTTTCCTCGGCCGGTTTTTCTTCTTTGCCGTGTAAGAACGGCTCCAGTTTCGGGTTGCCGGACATGACGCCGGTGAGACACTCGAACATCAGCGCCAGGCCGGAGCCTTTCGGCCCGCCGAAGGGCAGCAGGGCGCCGACGGCAGTGGGGTCGGTGGTGGCGTTGCCGTCCTTGTCCAGCGCCCAGCCTTCCGGAATGGGAATACCCTTATCGACGGCCAGCCAGAGCTTGCCGCCGGCAACGACGCTGGTGGCCATGTCCAGACTTAAGGGGTAATGGCGCCGGGCGGGCACGGAGATGGCGATGGGGCTGTTATGCACCCCGGGGACTTTGGCGCCGTGAGGGGCCATGTTGGGCGGATTACAGACGAAGGCGATGCCGGCCATGCCCGCTTTGGAGGCCATCTGGGTGTAGTGGCCGAGGGCGCCCTGGTGGGTGAGGTTACGGATGAGCGCCCAGCAGATGCCGACTTCACCGGCTTTCTTGATAACCCGTTCCATGGTAAAGATGGTGGCTACCGGACCGAGAGCGCGGTCGGCTTCGACGAAGAGGGTGGCCGGCGTTTCGTTTATTATCCTGATATCCGGTTTCGGGTTCATCACTCCCTTTTCTATATTATCCAGGTACCAGGGAATCCGCAGCACGCCGTGTGAGTCTACGCCGCGCAGGTTGGCCCAGAGCAGCGCCCCGGCCTCCATCCCGGCGCCTTCCGGGGGCATGCCGGCCCGAACGAATATTTCTTTAGTGAAATTGTAGAGCGGTTCCCAGGCAACGGTAACTTCACCTTGCGTCATGGTTCCTCCTTAACATTGCGTTTAACTGAGTATACTCTATACCGCCGTTTCCGGCTACCCGTAAAAAGCGGATAAATATTACGGTGAAAGGAATAGACGCTGTCACCTGGAACGATAATACCATTGGCCTGATTTGTCAATGGGATTTCCCCGCCGCCGGAGCGGCCACCGGGTGGCGGTGGATTTAGGGTGTTTCTGGTGCTAGAATAGGGACGCTATTCAGTGGTTTACCGGAGGGAGAGAGATATGAATGTAAAATACTCGTTCCCGTCACGCCGTTCCGCGGTGATGAGCCGGGGAGGCATGGTGGCCACCAGTCAGCCGCTGGCGGCGCAGGCCGGGGTGGAGATGCTGTGGCGGGGAGGCAACGCCATCGATGCCGCCGTCGCCACGGCGGCGGCGCTGAATGTAGTTGAGCCGATGTCGACCGGGCTGGGGGGAGACGCCTTTGCCCTGATATACCTGGCAAAAAGCCGGGAACTTAAGGCGCTCAACGCCAGCGGCCGGTCGCCTTACGCCGCCACCCCGGAAGCCTACCGGAAAATGGGCTGCCGGCAGATGCCGGAAAAAGGGATTCACGCCGTCACCGTGCCCGGGACGCTGGACGGGTGGTGCCGTCTGCTGGAAAGCCACGGCACGATGAGCCTGGGACAGGTGCTGTCTCCGGCTATCAAGCTGGCCGAAGACGGGTTTCCGGTGACGGAGATTATCAGCCACACCTGGGAGAAACAGCGCGGCCTGCTGGAGCAGGATGCCGGGGCGGCCCGTGTCTATCTGCCGGAAGGAAGGGCGCCCGGGGCCGGTGAGGTGGTGGTGCAGGCGGAACTGGCCGAAACTTTAAAGAAGATTGCCCGGGGGGGACGCGACGTGTTCTACCGGGGAGAAATCGCCGGGGTGATTGCGGACTGTGCCCTTAAGCACGGCGGGCTGCTTAACAAGCGGGACCTGGCCGAGCACACTTCCACCTGGGTGACGCCGATAAGTACCGGCTACCGGGGGCACGATGTCTATCAGTGCCCGCCCAACGGGCAGGGGCTGGTGACGCTGCTGGCGCTGAACATACTGGCCGGCTATGACCTGCCGTCGCTGGGGCATAACTCGGCGGAGTACCTGCATCTGCTCATCGAGGCGTTGAAACTCGGCTTTGCCGACGCCGAAAAATACGTGGCCGACCCTGATTTTGCCGATATTCCGCTTCGGGAACTGCTTTCAGCGCCCTATGCGGAGAAGCAGCGGCGGCGGATTGACGAAGGCAAGGCGGGAGAAAAGGTGGCGGCGGGCGCCCCGGAAACGGACGGGGACACCGTCTATCTGGCGACGAGTGACGGCGAGGGCAACAGCGTCTCGTTCATCAACAGTCTGTACCAGGCGTTCGGGTCGGGCATCGTGGTAGAAGGTACCGGCATCTGCCTGCAGAACCGCGGCGCCCTGTTTTCACTGGAAGAAGGCCACCGGAACGTCCTCGAACCGCACAAGCGGCCGTATCACACCATCATCCCGGGTATGGTATTTAAAGACGGCGAACTTTTCCTCACCTTCGGTGTCATGGGCGGTTTCATGCAGCCGCAGGGTCATGTCCAGTTATTGCTGAACATAATCGACTTCGGTATGGACGTGCAGACGGCGCTGGATGCCCCCCGGTTCCGGTATTACCACCAGAATAACGCCTGCGCTTTCGAAAAAGGTATTTCCCCGGAAGCGCGGCAGGCATTAACCGGAAAGGGGCATCATATCGTCGAACCTGACGACCCGTATTCGCAGGACTTCGGCGGGGGGCAGGCGATAATGAGGCATCCCGGTAGCCAGGCTCTTATTGCCGGGTCGGACCCGCGCAAAGACGGCGGCGCTATCGGCACCTGGTAACGAACTGAAACGAAATACCAAGGAGGCAGTGATGAAAGGGGTTTTTTATCAGGGTAATAAGGTGGTAACGGTTAGCGAGTCCCCGCCGCGGGCTCCGGGGCCGGGTGAAGTGAGGCTCCGGGTGGCTTACAGCGGTATCTGCGGCACGGATTACCACGTCTACCTGGGGCACATGGATCACCGGGTTATCCCGCCGCTGGTTATCGGGCATGAAATGTCCGGCGTGGTGGCGGAAACCGGGGAGGGGGTAACCGGGTTTAAAACCGGGGATAAGGTGGTGGTGCGGCCGCTGGCGCCGTGCCGGCAGTGTCCGGCCTGCCGGGCAGGCTATTCCCACGTCTGCGAGAAGATAAACGTGCTGGGCGTGGACAGCCCGGGGACTTTTCAGGACAGCTGGACGGTACCCGCCGAAATCCTGCATCCCCTTCCCGACCATATTGATATAAAAGAGGCGGCGGTGATTGAGCCGGTGGCGGTGGCGGCGCATGACGTCCGGCTGGGGAAGGTAAGCGATAAAGATTACGTGGTGGTGCTGGGGGCGGGGCCTATCGGCATGCTGGTGGCGCTGCTGGCCAGGGCCAAAGGGGCGCGGGTGCTGATATCCGAAGTCAACCGGTTCCGGCTGAACCTGGCCGGCGAAATGGGGATGGAGGCGGTGAACCCGGGTGAAATCGACCTGCCGGAGTACGTGGCGAAGCGGACGGACGGGGCGGGCGCCGACGTTGTTTTCGAGGTGACCGGTTCCGCGGCCGGCGCTGAAATGATGACCAGACTGCCCCGGACGCGGGGTCGCATCGTCATCGTGGGCATCTTCGCCGGGCCGGAAAAAGTAGACCTGCGCCAGATACTGTGGCGGGAACTCCGGATGAGAGGCACCCGGCTGTACGAGCCGGAGGACTTCGAGACAGCCATTTCCCTGGTGGCCGGGAAAAAGCTGCCGCTGGACCGGTTTATCACCGACGTCCGGGCACTTGAGCAACTGCCGGACACCTTCGCCGAGATTGAGCGGGGGGCGAACTTCATGAAGGTGCTCTTCAAGTCCGGAGACAGCCGGGAATAAGGCAGTCGCCGGTGACGGCGGCCAGCCCGGGTTAGAGCTATTTGCCGTTTAGATAATCTTTTGTCTTTTCGGCCGGCCCGGTCAATAACCCGTTAAGCTCGATCGGCGGGATGTAGACGCGGGAGCTATTTATCTTTGAGATAACCTTTTGTCTTTTCGGCCAGCCCGGTCAATAACTCGTTAAGCTCGATGGGCGGGATGTAGACACAAAAGAGCTTAAATGTCTCCGTTTCACTGGTGTTGCGCAGTTCATGAGGCACGCCGATGGGCGCCATGATTACCGAATCGGTCTCCAGGGGCACCGTTTCACCATCGATGATTATCTCACCGCGCCCGACGCAGTACATTATCTCGTCGCTTTTGGGATGCGTGTGCAGGCCGCTGGAACTCCCCGGCGGAATGTGGGAGAAGAGAATAGTGGCTTTCTCATAACCGGTGGTTTCCGGACTGGAGATAATTTTTAAAAACCTTTCCCGCGGAGGTTCCGCCTTGGCCGCCGGAAATTCCCATCCGTTATAGACCCACTGAGACATCTTTCCTCCTTTATCCGGTCCGGCACGGGCAAAGCGTGCCGCCGGCCTTTTCATGTCGTTCCAGGAGAGAGAATAAAGCATCTGCCTCTCCACTGTCAACCGTGATGAGGAAACCGGGGAGAGAGACAGGCCATCCCGGCGGTTAAAAGCCGCTGCCGGATTCGTTTTTGCGAAAGGCGGGCAAGCCGGTGATATCACTGCCCAGAATCAGGGTGTGCATGTCATCGGTTCCCTGGTAGGTGTATACCGATTCAATATTGGCCATATGCCGGATGGGTGAATAGTCCAGGGAGACGCCGTTGGCGCCGAGTATTTCCCGCGCCGTGGACGCGCAAAGCCGGGCGACGGCCATATTGCTTTTCTTGGCCAGGGAAAGCTGGGCGTAGGTTGCCCTGCCCTCGTCCATGAGCCGGCCGAGGCGGTGGGCGAGAAGCTGTCCCCGGGTGATTTCGACCAGCATTTCGACCAGCTTGGCCTGCACCAGCTGGTAGGAAGCGATGGGGGCGCCGAACTGGACTCTTTCCCGGGCGTAATCGAGGGCGGTCTGGTAGCAGTCCATCGCCATGCCGAGAGCGCCCCAGGCAATGCCGAAACGGGCGCGGTCAAGGCAGCTGAAGACATGGCGGAAGCTGTCCGCACCGGGCAGCCTGTTTTCCTCAGGCACCCGGCAGTCGGAGAGAGCCAGTTCGCCGACGTCACCGGCCCGCATGGAACCTTTGCGCGCCTGGAAGGTCTGGCTGAGTCCCGCGGTGCCCTTTTCCACCAGGAAGCCGCCGATACCGTCGCCGGTTTTTGCCCAGACCAGCGCCAGGTCGGCGATCGATGCGTCGCTGATCCACTGCTTGACGCCGTTGATAACCCAATGGTCGCCGTCCCGCCGGGCGGTGGTCTCCAGGGAAGATACATCCGAGCCGCAGTTCGGCTCGGTGAGGCCAAAGCAGCCAATCTTCCGGCCGCCGGCCAGTAGCGGTAACCACTTCCGCTTCTGGGCCTCGCTGCCGAACTGCCAGATGGGGAACATGACCAGTCCCGACTGCACGCCGATAAAACCCCGGACGGCGCTGTCAATGCGCTCCGCTTCCTGGCAGATAAGGCCGAACGCGGTATAGCCGGCCCCGGCCCCGCCGTACTCTTCGGGAATAAAAGCGCCGAGCATACCGAGAGCGCCCATCCGGGGAGCCAGTTCCGGCATGTTAAGCGGGATTTCCCGGTGGAAAGCATCGACGATGAGCGGGGCAATTTCTTTCTCCAGAAAATCACGCACCATGTTGCGGGTCATCTTCTCGTTATCGGAAAGCAGGTCATCCACATTAAAATAATCAACTCCCTGGAATTTCATGGTCAGAATCCTCCCTGGTTATTTTCTTTGAGTAACCTTCTTAAAATCTTGCCGACTCTGGTTTTGGGGATTTCAGCGACAAACTCGACCTGGCGAACCTTCTTGTAGGCGGCCATCTGCTGCTCGCAGAACCGGATAAGCTCTTCCCGGCACGGGGGATAGCCGTCATTCAGGACGACGAAGGCGCGGGGTATTTCCCCGGCCAGCTCGTCCGGCCAGCCGACCACGGCACACTCACGCACCGCCGGGTGCTCATAGAGGACGGCTTCAAGCTCGGCGGGCGCGATGGTGTAGCCTTTGTATTTTATAATATCTTTTTTCCGGTCGGTAATGTAAAAGTAGCCTTCTTCGTCCATCATGCCCAGGTCTCCGGTATAGAGCCAGCCTGCCCGGAGCGCCTGCCGGTTTTCCTCCGGCCGGTTGAGGTAACCCGGCATGACCTGGGGCCCCCGGATGATTATCTCGCCGACTTCACCGGGGGGGAGAACGCGGCGGCCGGTCTCCTCGTCGACCACCCGGGCGTCGGTATCGATAACCGGGATGCCGATGGAGCCGGGCTTGACCCGCCCCGGAGGGCTGTTATGGGTCTCCGGAGACGCCTCGCTCAAGCCGTAGCCCGAAATCAGGCGGACGCCGGTCAGCCGCTGCCATTTCTCCATGATTTCAGGCGGGATGGGCATGGCGCCCGCCTTGACGTATTTCAGGCTGGAAAGGTCGTGGCGGCGCAGGAGGGGACTGCCGACCAGCATGGTAAAAAGGGAGGTGGCGCCGTAGAGCACGGTGGCCTTTTCCTGCTCAATGGTCGACAACAGTTCCGGCGGGTCGAAGCGGGGGCTGACGACGACCCGGGCGCCGCAGTAAACCGGTGAGTTGATACCGGCACAGGCGCCCCAGCTGTGGTAAAAGGGCAGCAGGCCGATGATGGTTTCCCGGTCCGTCCAGTTGAACCAGGCGGCGTTCTGCACGGCGTTGGCGACCAGGTTATAGTGGGTCAGCCTGACCCCCTTGGGGAAACCGGTGGTGCCGCCGGTGTACTGAAGAACGGCCACGTCTTCTTTCGGACTGATATCGCATTCAACGGCCGCCGGGGCGTTTTCGGCCAGCATCTCCGGCATGGAGAACGTTCCCTGAATACCCTTTGAATCGGTCAGTATCACCGTCTCCAGACGGCATTCCGTAATGACTTCTTCAAGCGCCGAATAATGTTCACCGGTAGTGATGAGACCGGCGGCGGCGGAATCACGGAGGTAAAAGGCGACCTCGCGCGGTTTGTCCAGGGGGTTGACGGGCACGGCGGTGCCGCCCGCTTTCAAAATGCCGTAGTAGGCGATGACAAAATCCAGACCGTTGGCCAGCCGCAGCACCAGGCGGCTGCCCCGGCCGAATCCCAGGCGGTGAAGCCCGGCGGCAAGCCGGTCGGTCAGGGTGTCCAGTGTCCGGTAGGTCAGGCTCTCCCCCCGGCAGGTGAAGGCAACGTTATCCGGGTATGAGCGGGCGCTGCCGCCTAATAGCTTAAAGAGGGGTACTTCCGGGTAGTCAATGTGGCGCGGAACGCCTTCCGGCCAGAACTTATGCCAGGGTCTTGCCTCGGACATATTATTCAGATACTCCCTTGCGCGGCGGCGATTACCGACGGATTCGCTAGACTATTGTAGGCAAACGGGGCGGGGCTTGTCTATGCCGTTAAAAACCGGCCCGGACAGCCGATGGACTTTCCCCTGACAGGGGTGGTAAGATTTTTAAATCATGCCCTTTACCGAGAGACGGCCGCACTATGCCTGGATTATCCTGGGCGGCGCCATGGTGGTGCTGGGGATAAGCTCGGCGGGCAGGTTTGCCTTCGGAGTGATGATTGACCCCCTGGTGGCGGAATACGGCTGGAGCCGGGGGGCGGTGTCTTTCGCCTACAGTCTCCAGTTCCTGACCGGAATTCCGACGGTGCTCATCGCCGGACGGATAGCCGAAAAGGTGGGCATCCGAACCATCGCCGTGGTTGGAACAATCGTTTTTTCCGTCGGGCTGCTGCTGACGGCGACCATTACCGAACTCTGGCAATTTTACCTTTACTACGGGGCGCTGGTGGGCGGGGTGGGCGCTTCGGCTTTCGTGAGCGTGCTGCCGGTGGTGCTGAGTCGCTGGTTTCATGTCAGACTGGGACTGGCGATAGGTATCATGTGGGTAAGCACCAGTCTGGGCCCGACGGTATTCATGCCGCTGTTACGCTGGTCTCTGGAAACCGTCGGCTGGAGCGAGACGTTTATCGCCTTCGGCCTCGGGGGCGGAGCCCTGATGCTGGTGGCCAGCCTTTATCTCCGGGACCGCCCCCGGGACAAGAACCTGAAACCCTACGGGCAGGAATTTGCCCCCTTAACGCCGGTTGCGTCCGCTTCCCAGGGCAGCCGCCTTGACATGCGGCAGGTAGCCGTGATGACCAGCTTCTGGGGGCTGACGGCGGTACATTTCCTGGGTTGCATCGGGCATTCCGTTCCGCTGGCCCACATGGTTTCCATGGCTACCTTCGCCGGTCTCTCCGGAGTCACCGCCGCCGGTGTTTTGAGTCTGGCAACGGCGTTTTCCATGGCGAGCCGACTGGGGATGTCGCTGCTGGCGGAGGCGAGAGGGAGCCGGGTCACCCTGTTCCTGGCTCTGGTGCTGCAAACCCTGCCCACACTGCTCTTGCTGAGCGCCCGGGAGGTGGTGTCATTCTATTCTTTCGCGGTGTTTTTCGGCCTCGGCTACGGCGGCGAGATGGTGGGCTTCCCGATCTTCAATCGCCAGTACTACGGCGCCGAAGCCCCCCTGCATGCCATCTTCTCGTGGCAGATAGCCGGGGCGATGGGCGGGATGGCACTGGGAGGCTGGCTGGGGGGTATCCTCTTTGACATGACCGGAGCCTACACGTGGAGTGTCCTGGCGGCAGTGGCCGCCGGTTTGCTGGGCATGGCGGCGGTGGCGGTACTGCCGGCTCATAAAAAACAGCCGCGCCAGGCCTGATCCGGCGCTTTCGGAACCGCCGTTCGTTTATTTTATTATCATCACCGGAGGGCTAGCGGCTTATCCGGAGGTCACCCTGACTCTGGATGAGTTTCTCAACCTCTTCCAGGGTAAACCAGGCCAGGTCACTGGTGCAGGAGTGCTTGAGCACGGCGGCGGCATTCCCGTACCGGAGGGACTTCTGGACGTCATTACCGCTGAGGTAGCTGTAAAGGAAGCCGCCGGCGAAGGCGTCCCCGCTGCCGACGCGGTCGACGACCTCGACGTCATAAGTGCGGTCTTCGTAAATCCGGTTGTCTTTCAGGATTATCGCCGTCCAGTTGTTCCGCCACACGGTGACATTTTCCCGCAGGGTGATGGCCACCATCTTGAAACCGAAAGCCGTCGCCAGCTTATGGGCCACCTCCGTCCAGTCCTTGCCTTCAATCCCGAAAACACGGGCGGTATCTTCCTCCGTGGTAATCAGCAGGTCGACGTATTCCATGAGGGGGCTCAGGCCGGCCCGGGCCTCCTGCTGGGTCCATAGCTTGGCGCGGTAATTCAGGTCGAAGCTGACCTGGAGACCTTTCTCTTTGGCCTTGCGCATGGCTTCCGTGGAAACTGCCATAGCCCCCTGGCTCAGGGCGGGGGTAATGCCGGTGATATGGAAGGCCCTTACTTCCGAAAAGATGCTGTCCCAGTCGAGCATGCCGGGCTGAACGCGGGCGATGGCCGAGTTGGTGCGGTCGTAGATGATGGCGCTGGGGCGGGGGAGGGCGCCAAACTCAAGAAAGTAAACGCCCAGCCGGTCACTGTCCGACCAGACAATATTCGAGGTATCAACGCCCTGCTCCCGCGCCTTGTTCTCTACCATCCTGCCCAGCGGGTTCCGGGGCAGCCGGGTGACGTAGGAGGTCTTCAGGCCGAGGCGGCGGGCGGTGACCATGACGTTCAGTTCGGCGCCGCCGATGGTGGCGTCAAAGCTGGTGGCCTGCTCCAGTCGCTGGAAATGGGCGGTACTGAGCCTGAGTTGGGCTTCTCCGAAGCCGATGATGTCAAACATGATGCACTCTCCTCTTTCCCGGTTACCGGGTAAATTTCTGTTCCCGATGCCTCGCTAAATTACTTTACCGGACAAATTTTTGGGCTCCCGATGTTCGGTTTGATTATTTTATACGGGCAAATTTCTGAATTGTCCGGGCGCCTTTATCAACCCCGGCGTTAGTCAGGGAGACCTCACCGACGTAAAGGTCGCCGTGCGCGTCCACCGCCAGGGCGTGGGGGGCGTGGAAGAGGGCGGCTTCTTTGTCGTTGCTCCGGTTGGCCACCCGCGAGAGCAGCTTGCCATCAATGGTGTAGATACTTACCCGCAGGCTGAATTCAGAAATATAGACGACGTCATCGTCATCAATGAAAACGTCGGTCGGGCGGATTACGTCCGTCCACTCGTCGAGGAACTTTCCTTCGGAATCAAAAATCTGGATGCGGCTGTTTTCACGGTCGGAAATCCAGACCCGCTCCCGTTTATCCACCCAGATATTGTGGGGGAGGCGGAACTGGCCGGGGGCGCCGCCCGGCTCGCCCCAGGAGAGCAGCAACTCGCCGTCGGGGCTGAATTTATGTACCCGGGCGTTGCCGTAGCCGTCGGCGATGTAAATGACGCCGGCGGGAGTTACCGCCACTCCGGTAGGGCGGTTAAAGGGGGGAGCCCCCCAGCGTATCGTGGCCAGGCTCTCCCAGAAATCCCAGGTACGGACGTAACCGGTGTCTTCGGCCTTTCCCTTAGTGCCCAGGGTGGATAAAAGCTCTCCCCCGGGAGTGAACCGGGCGACAACGTGGTTCCGGTCGTCGGTGCAGTAAATGGAGCCGTCCGGGCCGATGCAGCTGCCGTGGGCGCGGTTGAAGAAATCTTTGCCCCACTTGTCCAGCAGGTTGCCTTCGCGGTCAAGGACGACGATGGGATATTCACTCCGGTTCAGGATATAGACCCGGTCATCGGCATCGGTGGATATACCGCCGACGTCACGGAATGACCAGTCCGC
>CBDUSH010000044.1:0-12557 GCA_965369965.1 uncultured bacterium
TATGTCTACCTGCTAAAGGAAGCTCAGGCTCCATAATGGAAGGATTACGCGATGACGATAAAGCCAAAAAATGAACTATTATTGCTCACCGGCCTGGTGGTTTTGCTTATTCTCATCATTACCGTTTTCCCCTCCAGTATTTTGCGTGTAATCGTGGGCCTGCCCTTTCTCCTCTTTTTCCCGGGATACACCCTTACCGCCACCCTCTTCCCGAAAATAAGTAACTTGACCGGTATTGAACGAGTTGCGCTGAGCTTTGGTTTGAGCGTAGTTGTCGTTCCTCTCATCGGGCTGTTTCTTAACTTTACTCCGTGGGGCATTCGTCTTTATCCGATGCTTATCTCCGTCGCCGCTTTTATTCTAAGCGCCTCGGCCATCTCCTGGTACCGGCGTTGTAAACTGGCTGACGTGGAGAGATTTGCTGTTTCCTTCAATTTAAGTTTGTCTTCATGGAGAGGGCAAAACACGGTGGACAAGGTTCTGTCTATCGTTTTAGTGCTGGCGGTATTGGGGGCAATAGGAATCGTCGGCCAGACTCTGACTAAGCCTAAAACGGGAGAAGACCTTACTGAGTTTTATATCCTGGACATAGAAGGCAGCGCGGCAAACTATCCCAAGCAGTTGGTAGTGGGGCAGGAGGGAAAGGTGATTTTGGTCATTGCCAACTCGGAGCATCAAATAATGAACTATCGGGTTGAGGTCATGATAAACAAGGTTGTAAATAATGATATCCGAAAAATCACCCTTGAACACGATGAGAAATGGGAGCAGGTGGTGAGCTTTACTCCACAGAAAGCAGGGGAGGAACAGCGGGTGGAGTTTGTGTTATATAGGGAGGGGGAAGTCGACCCCTGGTTAGACCCACTTAATCTGTGGATAGACGTTGGAGAAGTCGGAGAATAGTAAGAGGCAAGTGTCTTAATTAGCTGCCGGCGGTAATATTTCCCCCAGGTTTTGATATTAGCTTAGCCACAATAACCCCCTCCGTGATTTTCCCGCCTGGCGTATGGTGCGGGATGTGCCGGATCGTGATATTTCCGGATTGGTAAATTGGCTGTTGGCTGCTTGAGGGAATAAGTTAATTTGTTGAAGAGGGCGGCTGTAAAATTGTATAATTCGTCTCATGAAAAGAGAATTGATGGATATCCTGGTCTGCCCGGTGTGTAAAGGGGATTTGAAGTTAAATGCCGAAAAAGCGGATGAGGAAGAAATAATTACCGGCTCTTTACTGTGTCTCAAATGTGACACGGAATATCCGATCGAGGATGCTATCCCGATTCTCTTACCACCGGATCAACGCGGTTAAGGCAGGCCGGGCGCTTAATTGTATCTAATCGTCAGGGGCCATGTGCAGGATACTGAACTCCCGCCGGGCTAATTTTTCGGCGGCCACCAGTAATGCTTCGGCGTCATGATTGCGCCGGGAGACCAGTATGATGGTCGTTGAAGCCGGTACCTGCCTGGTAGCCAGCGCCAGCGCCCGGGTTGCCGGGTGGTCTTTGGCCGCTTTATCCAGGGCCTGGTATTCGAAATTAAGCAGGTCGAGCAGTCGCCGGGCCGGTTCCGAGGTTGCCTGTTTCAACCGGTAGATATGTTGCTTCAGCTTATCGATATCCGGCAACTGCAGTGTCCGCGGGGCTGTCTCCACGGTAGTGATGCTCTTGACCAGTGACAGCGTTTGTTTCAGTACTTCTCCGGGCTCGCCGATACCTGAGTGCCGGACAACCCCGTGCTGGTCGTAGGCGGTCAGGGCGGTGGGGATGGCTTCTCCGGCAAGGGTCAGCGCCGTGGTGATTAAGTCGAAGGCAAGTTTATCGGCCTCCTCGGCGTCGGTAACCGACAGATTGACGGCGATAATCGCGTTCTGTTCCCCGCTCCCGACGTACTCCTTGCTTATCAGCCGGTTCAATTTTATAGTATGCTTCCAGTCTATGTCCTTGAACTGGTCACCGGGCCGGTATTCCCGGCTGCCAAAATAGTCGACACCTCTTTTTAGTACCGGCGTGGTTTTCAAAAGTTGCGGGCTGTCGGCGAAGGCTCCTGTTCCCGCGTATTCAAGGTACTTGCTGGCCAGCCACTCGGCGTACTTTGCTCTCGGGATTACCTGCAGCGCCACCGGCTTGAGTAACCGGACCGCCTGGAGGAAACCCCACCGGTCGGTGACCGAGATTTGAAATCGAGGCTGTAATAGGCCCGCCAGGGGCGGCGTCAGCGTTATCTCCATCTCTGTTTTATCCCCGCTCAGGAAAAATCTCCGGGGGGTAACCTCTGCCCACGGTTCCACCGGATCGAGAGTGGCATGCAGCCCGGCGGCGGCTTGGCCGGTGATATGGAAAGGAAGGTGAGTCTCGGCGCCGGCGATAACCCTTTTCTGCCTGAGCGGAGCTTCAGACGGTAGTTTGGTTATCGCCAGGAAAGCCCGGAGCAGGATGCTCAATAAATAAAGGAAAAATACGATACCGGTGAACAGCAAAGTCGGGTTATTGAGAATTATAGCTACGGCTGGTATCACCAGCGCCATCGTAAACAAGGCCCCGGTCACCGGGGTGACGTAGCGTCCTTCGGGCTTTCCCGGCGCGGGGAACCCGGCCCGGCTGGCCTGCCGCTTCAATTCATCGTCCAGTAAATAGATTACCGGCAGGATTGAAATCGCGGCTGCCACTGGCGCTGCTATCAACGGTAGTCCGGAGAAAACGGCCAGGGAATTCAGCAAAGGCAACAGCAACAGCGGCAGCGCGTAGACAAACCCGGCGGGGACAACCACCCTTAATCCGGCCTGACCGGGGCGCAGCGTAAAATATACGGCGGCCGGTATCAGCCCCAGTGCCAGCCAGGAATAGACCGGCAGGAACAACAGAGCCACCACTGACAGTGCCATCAGCACGTATAATTGACATAACAATCGGAGCGATGGTTTAGTCATGACCCTCTTTGGGTACCGGCACTTCGTCGGCTATTTGATTGATAATCACCTCGGCGGTCACCTTCTCTATTTCGGCTTCGGTATTGAGACGCAGCCGGTGGGAAAGGGCGGGGATGAGCAGGCTCTTCACGTCATCGGGAATGATGAAATCTCTCTTCCTGATTAAAGCCAGTGACCTTGCTCCGGTGAGCAGGGCGATACTGCCTCGCGGACTGGGCCCGTGCGACACGTCCGGATGGTACCTCAGCCGGTCGATGATGTCGATAATGTACTCCCGGAGGCTGTCGGCAACGTGTATCTTACTTGCCTCGTCCTGCAGCCGGATAATCTCGGGCGGCGCTAACCGGGCGGTGACATCCGGTTCTTGGATGTCGTTCAAATTACGCAGGATGTTCTCTTCTTCTTCTTTATTCGGCCATCCGCTCCATATCCGGAAAGCGAATCGGTCCAGTTGGACTTCGGTCAGTGGCGTCGTTCCCAGGCCGCCGTGAGGCATCTGGCTGGCGATGACGATAAAAGGCTGTTCCAGGGGATGGGTTTCTCGCTCGATCGTCACCCGGTGTTCCTGCATCGCCTCGAGAAGGGCCGACTGCGTACGCGGCGTGGTTCGGTTCAACTCGTCGGCAAGGAGCACGTTGGTGAAAACCGGCCCCGGCATAAAAGTGGCGCTGCCGTCCGGCTTATACAGATAAAAACCGAGAATATCGGCCGGCAGCATATCTGGGGTGCCCTGGACTCTCTTGAAGTTACCGCCGATAACCTGGGCAAAAACCCGGGCGATAGTGGTTTTAGCCGTGCCCGGCAATCCTTCGATAAGGAGGTGCCCTCGACTTAGCAGCGTAACCAGCAGCAGCTCTTTGATGTCTTCCTTGCCGATGACTATCCTGGACACTTCGGCGGTAATCCCGGCTAATATTTCATGGCTCTTTTCC
Organism: uncultured bacterium; assembly: GCA_965369965.1. Taxonomy (GTDB): domain Bacteria; phylum Chloroflexota; class Dehalococcoidia; order Dehalococcoidales; family RBG-16-60-22; genus JACZSH01. Next base: position 3,856 of record CBDUSH010000044.1, read on the forward strand.
TGTTCTCGCGTCATGGTTTATCTCCTTCTGTGCCATATCGGCATTAGCGTTACGGTTATGACTGCCAGCACCAGCCCCAGCGTACCCGGCAGGGTAGTGAAAAAGTTGTGCAGTTGAGTCAGTATGTCTTTGGCTTCGCTCAGGTTGGAAGATGGCAGGTGAGACTGGTCGAGCAGAATCGTCGATCCGGCGGCGGCAATGTTTTGCGCCAGGCGGTCGTTGTCTCCTATCGGCGCCATGCTGTTGATGAGCAGGCTGGGGTCGGAGATTAGAATTATTTTCCCGTTGCCCAGGCGGTGCCGGGAGATTACCGGCAACAGGCCGGTCGTCTCGCCTGCCGACTGCGTTCGGTCGCCATCCGTGTCGACGAAACTGAAGATTGAGGACCGCGCCAGGATATCACCGGCTTCGATTCCGGAGAGCGCCGTGGCATGGTTGAGCACCAGTTCATCGATACCCGTGGTCAGGGAACTGGACCTTATATGAAGAATCTTGGGAAACCACTGGTTTTTATAGTTGACTATCGGGTCCAGCAGCGGCTGTCCCGAAAATCGGCTCCGCAATCCCAGAAATTCCGTGATTTGGTTGCCGTAACCGTAATCGTCAGCGACGATGACGGTGCCGCCGCCGGTGATGAAGCCGGACACCGCATCCAGGTCGGCGGCGCTGAACCGGAGATAGGGAATGATCACCAGGACGGCATCGTGCGGCGAAGCCGGGAGGCCGGACAGCGATTCCAGTGGCGTGAAAGCGTAACCGGACTCAATATCTTTGGTACCGTTCCAGAACGGGTTACCGGTTCGAAAATCGTCGTTGGACGGAAAAAACCAGACCACCGCCGTCATCAGGCTCACCATGATAACCGTTAATAAGATTAGAAATTTATGTAGCTTCACTATCCAGTGCCTCTTCAATCTCTGCCGCCAGATTTTCGGCTCTTGTCGTCGTCTCATCCTCCGGGGTACGGGCGGCATAGAGGACAATCTCGGCCAGCGAGGTTAGCTCGGAAAAAGGCTTGGCCGCGGCCGGTACCCGCCGGACGGTGGTTTTAAGGAACTCCCGTAATGTGACCTGGGCGGTCATCAGAATATTGGTTCTCTTTTCGATTATCTCAAGTCCGCGGAGGTAAGCCGATATAATGCTGCCCTTTACGCCGGTCAACTCGTGGCCGGCTTTTGCAGGGTAGCTGAGGGCGGGTAACCCCCGGGACGCTGCCGGGGACACGGTTTGTCGCTCCCTCGTCTCGGCCGGTTTTATTCTTACTCTTTTATTTATCAACACGCCGAAAGAAACGAAGACGAGCAGCATCAGGCCCAAGCTCAGCGGATGAAGGACAATAATTTTCCGGGTAACCTGGAACGGGGTATACCACGGTTCCGCCGGTGTCAGCCTGATGTTCAGTTCTTCAACTCCGAACAGAGATAAACTGGCCAAAGACGTTTTCACCGGCGAAGTGAAGCTGCCGTCAATGGCTGTCGCCGCTTGGGACGAGCTTTCGGCGAAGGCAACCTCCACCCGGACATCCTGAATCGGGGCAATCACGCTGGCGTAACGTGTAATCCCCGAAAGGCGGATACCGGGCACCCCGGGAAGGTCGGCTCGTTCCTGAGGGGTGACGGTGACGGTAACCGTCGGTTCATTGGGCGGGGCTTGCGGAATGAGCACTTCCAGGCTGGGGCGGCGGTAAATCGGGCTCTCCGTCACTTGAGCGGCACCGGTAATTATCTTTACCGTCCGGTCGGTGGTATCGTTAAAGTTTATCACGTACCTGGTCACTGTCTCCGCCTGGTGCCCGGAGGACGCTAAAACCGGGCCGGAAGTCAGCCGGTTAAATACTTTCCCACTGACCTGGACCGGTCCCGGAATCAGTACCAGGCGAGGTAACTTCACCTCCGCCTGCAGCGGTATGGTGACGATTTCAACCTCAAGTCTTTGTGAAACTCCGGAATATCGCCCCTGGGGAGTCACCAGCACCGTCAGAGCCTGCTTTCCCACCGGGGTTTGCGGCGGTATGGTCACTTCCAGACTGAACTGCGGGCTTACCTTTTCTTCAATCAACTCAACTTCATTTAACAGTACTTTAACCGTCCGGCCGGTATTACCGTGCTTTGAGGTAATCTGGCCGTTGATGGTAGTGGGCAGTCCGGGATAAGCGGTCTCCGGAGAAGTAATCCGGATTGAAGTGGGGCTGTAAAAACTGGTGCTGAGTATCGCCTCCGGCAGGTTCTCTATGTCCGGCAGGTTCTCCATGTCCTGGTGGAGCCGGGCAAGTTCGTCAATGTGTTCGCCCAGGTCGTCCAGGTGTTGTATCAAATAGTCGTAACTTATTCTTAGCGGGCTGGATTCGGCAAGCTCAAAAATGCCGAGCTCATCCGCCAGGTAATTACTTTCGGTGAGGACATCCGTCACCAGGAAGACGGCACTCTCCGTCAATCCCGTTGATTCTTCAAATAACCGGTGAGCTTCGTCTTTCCGGTCTTTAGCCAGTAAAACGGAAACCTGGTTTAACAGAAACTCGATTTCATTATGGGCGGAGACCAGTTGGCCGGACAGGGTATTGTAGTTTTCCAGAAAATACGTTAACGTCTCAGGGGCGATAAAATTCCTCAGTTCGCCAATCATCGCTTGCGCATCCCGATGTCGGCCGGTGGCGGATAAGCTGAAGGCGGTTCCGTAGGATTCCAGCAGCGTTGCCCAGCCCGGTGAACTCACCGCTGTTTCCGGATTTTCGTGCGGGCGCCTGTCAACTTGAGCCAGGCTGGAAAAAAAGGGCGAAAACGCGGCCAGCAGGACAACTATGCCAAGAACGACGATTAATCTCTTTATCATAAAATACGATTCTTATTCGTTTTATACCAGCAGCTTGACAATGTTCGCCAGGACAATCAAAGAGAAATTTCCGAACAGGATAACGCTGACAATGTTGAGTTGACGGCGGACTTTGCCGCTCAGGTACACGTACAGCTCGGTAACCACCAGGGCTTCAATGATAAAGACGGTGTAAAACACGTCCAGCGAGTTCTGCCCCATGGCTACCAGGATTGGCGTCGTGACCAGTAACAGCAGGGCCACGGTCAGGATATAGTTGTTGTATATCCTCACTCCAGCACCTCGAGGATGACGGAATAATTATTGCCCAGCGGCTCTTCCTGTTTTATGGTTACCGGCTTACCCCAGGCTTCCGCCGTTACTGAGGCGGCGATTGATGCCAGAGGGCTTCCCAGACACCGGTTAGACCAGGCAGGCTTGTTTTCCACCCGGGGATTGCGTATTACTATCGTCACCTGGCCATTTTGAACGGTGGCGCTGGTGCCATCGGCCATACCCAGTACCCCGGCCAGCAGGGAGTTCATCGCCGCCTCAAGCTCGTCACCGTCGGGGCCTGGCGCCGTCTCCAGCAGGCCGGCGGCGATGCTGCCGATGGTCGAAAGTAACAGGCCGAAATCGTCGGGGCCGGCGGCATACTTGACAATAAGCCGCCGGTTCAAGACTTTACTTATCGGCGGCAGGGGCTGCCCGGAGTTCATCGGTATCAGCGCCTGGGGGCGGTTGCCGGTTAAAGAAGAAGGCAGATAGACCGCCTTGTTTCTGATGCCAAGCTCTTCGATGATAGCCGACATATTATCGATGCCCGTTTCCAGCACCAGGTTACAGACCTCGGGGGAAAGTTTGGGGATAGTCTTGCCCAGGGCAAGCAGGATGAAGGACATGATGACCATGGATATCGCCAGGGCGGTTAACCAGGTCAGTGACAGCAGGAAATAAGCCGGCAGGCCTATGACCACTCCGGCAATCAGCAGGCCCAGTCCGGCGCGGGAATACGGGTTTTTATTTAGTAATCCCATTCATGCCTCGAAAATCACCGGGAATGTTTTCATGTTGCCGGCGCATTGCTGAAACCAGGGCCTTATCGATTCTAATATCGGGTAAATAATCGGTTAAAGTCCGGACGGGAACTTTCCCCGAAGTAAAATAAACCTGATAAGCTGGATTTAAAACCAGTATACCATATATCACGGAAAGAGGAGGCGCCATCCGGCATGCCGTATTGACAAAAGGGCGCATATTGAACAGGCTCCATAAAAGGCACTGCTTGGCAAGTTGGAATTACCGGTATTGCAGCCTCCGGAGCCTCTGGCTGTAAGACATCGGCTCCTCTAAAAGGGTAATACTTAATTGGGTTTACCCTTCTCTGGTTTATACTTCCTTCGCTTGTTGCAAGGCTTTAAAATGCCCGATGTGGAGCAAATCCCCAACGACGTATGCATAACTCCACCTCTACCTCTGACCACTATCCTACTTGCTTTTCTGTTGTAGCCATCCCCTTCTACCTCTGATATGCGTCAGCCCAACCAAAACAATGATAGCAAAGGATAGAGCCGACCAGAAGTAAAACACGAATTCCCAATTACCCGTCTTATCGATAATAAGGGGGACAAGTATCCCTACCAGCGCCGAACCTATGTATCCCATTCCATCAATAAACCCGGTTGCGGCGGCTACTATTTCCTTATCTATGAATCTGCTCGGCATTGTGGTAACTAAAAATACATGCGGGCCATATAAGAAAAGACCGCTGGCCATCAATAGTCCTATCATAACACCACCGGTTGTTCTCGGTAACAGAAGAAATACTATTCCCAGTAATATCAGGTAGATAATCGTTGTGATGTCCTTATGTAGACGAATCCTGTTATATAAAAGCGTCCCTATTATACCGGCTATAGGAATCAGGAAGATATTTATCCCTACCTTCTCAATAGGCATATCTTGCGTCTGGTACAAGTAAGTAGGTATCCAGATTATTACACCAAATCTGGCCATATTGAGCAAGAATAAGGACAATCCGCTCATAACAATGGGGAAATTCAAGGTAAGTTTTACCCTCTCCATCGCCTTGCGAGGGGTAATCTTAACCTGCTGCCTCACGTAATAAAGTGTAACGCCCCTGATTAGCATAAAGGCACTCGCAACCCAGAAACCCCACTGCCAGCCGAACTGCCCAATGGCAAAGGCACAAATTATCCATGTGAGGGAATTACCAGCTTGATAGGCAGTCCCTAAAATCGTTGAGGATTTTTCGGGATCCTTAGATGTTTCGGCATTCGCCCTGACTATAGACGACCATCCCATTGATTGGAACCCACCATCTATTATCTCGCCTACCAGTAAAACCCAGAAGAATCCGGCGGAGAAGCCCAATATGGCATTCATTACCGCTGATCCTATCAACCCTATTGCCACATAAGTAAATGGGTTGAACTTCTCCGATATTTGCCCATGCAAGAATTGCCCGACCGCGTAGGCTATCAAGAACCCACTGGCCACGATCCCCACATTGTACATCGAGAGATCGCCATAAGTTGCCAGTAATACAGGTATCACCAATGACAGGTTTACCTTGCCAAAGTAATAAATGGCGTAAGATGACCATATGTTCCAAAACACTTTAGTGAACATTATGCAAATTCCCTCTTCTCAACGTATAAAAGGGCTCGCTTTCTCCGGCGTTTCAATTCAGTGTTCTTCGCATCAGCTTGCAGTTCGGCTTCAATCACTCTAAACCCACTGTTTTCTGGCCTCGGTAATATCTTCCAGAGTATCAATTTCTATCCATTGACCTTTAATATCAATATTAGCTATGGCGCAACCCTGGTTAGCCATTTCCTGGAGCATATCGGTCAGGTACGCTTTCTCAATTGAAGGCGCGGCATGAAATTGCGCCTTGCCGAATTGTTTTGCCGCTCTTTTATAGTTCGTTTTCAATATCCCGGCGCCATTTTTACTGAATTTGGCCAAGCCGATGAATTCGCCGTGCGTTTTGTTTGGGTTAATGGTCTTACCAATTTCCGTTACTTTATTATTATTGACAGTAACTTTCTCAGCCTCTTCAATCGGATGCTGAAAGCGATTTTTATAACGAGCTTTCCATCCGGTATCAACGACTATGGAAATATCATCCTTGCTTTCCAGTAATTTTTCTACCACGCTTCTTCTAAAAAGAATATCGGAATAGGTAACCACAAACTCGCCATCCATATCACTTTCTGCGTACATTAATGATTCCAGTATATTGTTCCGCCGATAATTTTGATTATAAATATACTTAACGCCTGTATAATTGATTACTTCCTTTTTATAACCTCTAATAACTATTATTTCGTCTATCCCGCATTGATTGAATGTTTCTATCTGGCGCTGCAGGATTGTCCTGCCTCCTATGTCAAGCATGCACTTTGGTTTATCATCAGTTAATTCCATGAGACGGGAACTCATACCGGCGGCGATGATTATAGCCTTTACGCTACCTTTAATTTTTGACGGCGCTCTCTTACTTACATAGTCCGCCAGTACCTCTCCCGCCAAAGCGCGGACATTTCTATTTTTACCAGAAGCCTCCTCTTTAAGTTTGGTCCATACTACCGGCTCGATCTCGATATTTCTTTGAATCAGGGACATTTTGACCTCCCTTGTTATATAGTTCAATAACATAAAATATATAAATATATTTTAATGCAAAGATAATATATTTATGGTCTTTTGTCAAATCCTGAACACTCAGTATCGGTTTCGGCTGTTGCCTGCCGGAGCGACACGGCGCCGGAGTGCTCGTCTGGCTCACCTTGAAAAACCGGCTATAGAAAATAATTATCGGGAAATACAAAAACTTGCCTGAAATAACATAAAGGCGTTACAATGTAACCGGCTAAAAGGCACGCGGTACGGCTGGAAAGGCTGTCCGCCTGAGTTCCGGGTAAGGAATATTAATGAGTCAATCGGTTTCCCAAAAGATTATTGTCGGTATGCCCGCCTACAATGAAGAGAAATACATTGGCAGTATTGTCCTGCAGGCGCGGCAGCATGCCAGCGAAGTCATCGTGGTTGATGACGGAAGTACTGACAATACCGTCAGGATTTCACAACTTGCCGGGGCTACGGTGATAAAACACCTGGATAATAAAGGCTATGGAGCCACCATCCAGGATATACTGATAGAGGCAAGAAAAAGGAACCCGGCCGTTCTGGTAATCCTTGACGCTGATGCTCAGCATGATCCTGAGGAGATACCGGTACTCGTTGAGGCTGTTTTTAACGGCGCTGATCTCGTAATCGGCTCCAGAAAAATACTAAAGGATAAAATCCCTGCTTACCGTAAGATCGGGCAAAAAGTCATATCATATTTATCCGGATTCTTATCGGGAAAGAAGCTGTCAGACACGGAATCCGGTTTCAGGGCGTATTCCAGCAGAGCTTTAAATGTGCTTGAGCCTAAGGAAAAGGGGATGGCTGTCTCGGCTGAAATAATATCCGAGGCTACGAAAAAGGGTCTTAGAATTACCGAGGTCCCGGTTTCAATTATTTACACCGGAGACGGTTCGACTCTAAACCCCCTGATACACGGGCTCGGCGTATTTCATCGGATATTAGTCATGATCTCGGAAAGAAAACCGCTCCTGTTCTTCGGAGCCTTTGGTTGTATATCTCTGATCATCGGAGTTGTTGCCGGTATCTTCGTGGTTCAAACTCTTCAAACCAACCAGTATTTATCTATGGGGACGGCACTACTGTCAATGTTATTTATTACCGTCGGGATGTTAAGTATATTTACCGGTGTAATATTGGACGTATTGGTAAACCGGTTACGAGGTAAATACTGATAAGCAGAGAGCATGTCTGGTATATGGGACAGCGCTGGCCGTCACCGTTACTGACGTAAGACCAGAGCTTAGATTCCCATTCAGGAATTACCGTTCCTGTGTTCATGCCGTTTACTCCGGCGCCGCTCAATAAGGTCTTCTATCATCGTCACCATATCCTCATCGAGTTCTTGAGGGTACTTCTTCCGGGCATACTCACGAAATTCGGGCCACTCATCGGGGCCTCTTTCAGCTACCATCGGCAGGTGGCCGGCAATGGAGAGAATCTTCTCCGGGGAAACACCGCTGTATTCCGCCAGCCGCCGGCAGGACCGAACGTTGGGCACATCATTTCCGGAAAGCCAGCGCAGCACGGTACTGTGGCTGACCCCGATAGCCGCCGCCAGGTGACTCGGCAGGCACTTTCGCCGCCGCATCACTTCATTCATAAATAAAATTAAAGGAACATCATTTGTTTTCATACGGATATTTTATTCTTTCCTGTCAAGCTTGTCAAAATACTGTTACCTCTCTCCTCAAAAGCAGACATTTTAGCTTCACCATAATAATACAAAACACTCTAGAATAGAACTAAATGAAAAGGGGTGATTTGGAGTAGGTACAGGTGACTACGATGCATAAAGCAAATAAAGGAATCATTTTACTGTTCTCATAAGCTATGGTCAAAATATTGACGGCCCTAGTAACGCTTTAGGCAGAGCCGCTCTGACCCCAACCATAGGGTTGACAATCTGGTTTATCTTCAAGTCTGTGGCATTGCTTACCAGCATCACCGCGTCCAAAAAATCAAGACTATTGTATTCCATTAGTAACCGGGCTATATCATCCAGGGCTATGTGATAAGCCTCCTCCAGAGTTTTGCTCTCCCCAACCGTCATCACATGCGATTGGGTTACCACCAAGGGATGGGTCAATAGCATCAGTTACACTACCACGCGACATCAGCACCGACCCTGTCTCCATAGTGGAGAGATGGCTTCCCCTATCAACCATAAGAGCACCTTTTACGAAGACGGGCAGATAGACGGAGGCACCAACGGTGAT
>CBDUSH010000045.1:0-12380 GCA_965369965.1 uncultured bacterium
GATAGGTCCAATAATATACTTCATAAGTATCTTTCTTACATTTGATTTTAAGATAAGAGAAGTTCCCCGCCTTTCGGCGGGGAACTTCTACTGGAACTACATGCGAGACCAGCCGTCTCGGTAGGCATCCCTGAAGGTCTGAATCGAAAGCCAGACTTCGGCGAAGAAGGGGTCCTCGGCGGCATAGGTTTCGTAGAGGGCAGCACCGCGAGTAACCATATCTTCGTTAATCGAGTCGGGGATAAAGGTTACGGTGACGCCTTTTTCACGGAAGAGCGGGATGGTTACCAGGTCGCGCTGGGTCATGAAGAGGTAGTAGTTTATACCGGCGGCTTTGCCCATCTCGGTGAGCATGACTTTCATACCGTCGGGAAGCGCATTCCAGGATTCCTTGTTGTACATCTGGGGCTGCCATTCGCAGGGTTGGCGAGCCGGGCCGATGTACGCGTAATTGATGACCTCATAAGTCGCTACCGAGTAATCGTAACCCGGTGAACTGAGCTGGAAGCCGTCAATAACGCCGCGCATCGCTGCCTCGTAGGTCTCGTTGGTGTTCAGCGTTACCACTGAAGCGCCCATCTGGTTGAAGATGGTGCCGTCATCACCGGCGGTCCTGAATTTCAGTCCGTCGATGTCAGCGGGTGAAGTCAGCGGCTCTTTGGTGCTGATGAAGAGCTCAGGGACAGTGACGTGGCCAGCCGGGACGACTACGTTGTAGTCGGCGAGCATCCTGCTCAGGAAATCAAGGCCCTCGAGGTCCATCCACATGTATTGCTCGGTGGGGGTAAGTCCGCCGATCTGGTAGGTGAAGAGGTTGGCGGCGGGTCCGAACCGGTCTCTCCAGTACATGGTGCAGGTGCTGGCCACATCGAGCAGACCGCTGTCAATGCCGTCAAGCTCCTGCATCGACGGGATAACTTCGCCACCGGAGTGCAGGTCGATGTCCAGCATTCCACCGGCAGCCGCTTCAATATTGGCTACGAACTCGGTCCAGCCGGGATTGTGGAAAGTGGAGCCGGCAGGAGTATGACTCTGCGCCGTCCATTTGAATACTTCAGCCGGTTGGGCTGGAGCTGGCGCTGGAGCCGGCGCTGGAGCTGGAGCTGGCGCTGGAGCCGGGGCGGGCGCTGGAGCCGGAGCTGGCGCCGGAGCCGGGGCTGGTGCTGGCGCCGGGGCTGGAGCTGGTGCTGGCGCCGCGCAAGCAGCAATAATGCTTGCCAGAACTAGTAATATCACTGGGAGAAGTAGTCCTTTCTTTTTCATAAATTGTTTTCCTCCTGTAAAATTCAAAACCGGAATGTTTATCATTCTTCTTTCTTCGAGAAACAATCACCTCCTTTTACTACATTTTTGTGGTATGGCATTATACCTTCATTATAAGATAGATGTCAACAAGCATATTACTCGTTATTTTTTGGCTAACCTTTATAACTATCGTGATGCCTACTCCCGGGGGAAAAATTGGCGGGATGCCACTCGCCCGATTACACCAAAGACAGCTCACGGGAGGGGCCAGCACCCATGCCTGAAGTTCTTAGCCTTTGTTTCCCCTGGCAGAGCCCGCCTGTGCAGTATTGCCACTCCATTTTCGTATTACTAAAGGGCAATTATTAAAAAGACTTCTTTCTTCGCCTTTGCCCGCTTTTTTCATGAAAGCAGACATCCGGCAGAGTTATTTCAACACAAAGTAACATCAATCTCCTGATTTGTCAATAGATTTATCATTCGGGGCAGCTTTTTTCATTCTTTTCTGATGCCGGCAGGCAGGCCGGGTTACGAAACAGGTACTGCCCTCAGGTTTTTTGGACGACTATCAATAGACTACCGTAACGGTAAAAAGTAAAGAACCGGCATCGTGTTTCCGGGGCGGTATCCGGGTTAGCCTGGCTTGGTGCCCAGTCCTTTGAAGGTAAGGAAGACTACCAGGTAACAGCCGGCGCCGATAAGCAGAGCTTGAGTGAACCCGAAAACGACCGCGATAACGATGGTCAGCACCGAGCCAAGTACCGAACCCACCCCGTTAATGCCCCACATCCAGGGGATGAAGTTTTCCTGGTTGGCTTCTTTCAGTGCCCGGATGCCAAGTGGGAAGGGAAATCCCATGAGAAAACCTAAAGGGATTAGGACGATAATCATGGCCGCCAGGCGGATGGCGAGGGGCAGTCCCAGGAGTTGGTTAAAGAGAGGCGGGATAATAAAAGTGTAGGCCACCACCGTGGCAGCGATAGCCAGGGAGGCGGTGGTGATACCTCCGGATATCTTTTTCGAGGCCAGGCGTCCGCTGTAAAGGCTGCCGACGCCGGCACCGGCCAGGAGGGAGAAGAGCAGTACCGCCAGAGACAGGACCGGTTGGCCCAAAAAAAGCACAAATCTCTGGATAAGGGAAATTTCCACCAGCATGAAGCCGATGCCAAGCATGGAAAACAAAACGGTTGACCTTACGGGAAACCGGTTGGGCGGCCGTTTCCCTTTCGCTTGAGTTTCTTTACCGGATGGTCGGCGCTTCCAGATTAGAGGCGGGGTCACGATGACCAGAGCCATGATAATGACCGAAGGCCAGAAGACCAGGGACACCGGCTTCGGTACCCCCGTCTCTATCTTGTAGAAAAACGGGCGGTTGTCAGTTGCCGGGCTGATATCCAGTTTCATTGTCCGAGCCATGTTCTCCTCAATATCCCGGAAAATAATCCTGCCCTGGCTCATATCCCGGAGCAGCTGATTGACCATGTCCGGTGCCTCAATATGGGGGAAATAACTGAGCATGGGGTCATAACCAAGTTGTACCATCTTCTCCTGACGGACGATGGCCTCCGCCGGGTCGAAAGGCGTCTTCTTGAGTACATATAGCGGCAGTATTCCGGGTGAACTCAGTCCCATCATGTAAATCTGTTTCATTGCCTCGGTATCGCTGACGCCTCTTTCGTTGAGCGCTGCCAGCGATGTGGCAAGAAGTTTCCACATGGTGATGTCATCATGGTTTACCACCACCAGACGCCCCTCGTCGGTCAGGTGTTCCAGGTAATCACCGATAGAATCGGTGGTGAAAAGAAAATTCTCGGTAAGTGAATACCCTTCCAGGCTGCGGCTGGTCTGGGTAACCGGCAGGGTGAGCAGGATGATGTCGTACTTCTCATTTTGTCGCTTGAGGAAGTTTCTGCCCTCGTCGGCAATTACGGTCACGTTGGCGAAGTTGCTATAGATGCCGCCGTTGTATTCGGTGTGTTGGCGTACGATATCGATAAGGTCTTTATTCACTTCAACGGCGGTAATTTTCTCAACGCCGCCCATCAACGCCAGCAGTACGTCCCGGCCGCCGCCGGGCCCGATGATCAGGGCGTTATCTCTCTCCGCTTCGGTAAGGAAAAAGAAGGGGAAGTAGCCGGTGAAGTTGTTTTTCAGGTCTTCAATGGCCGTATCCGGATGGTCAAAATCGCCGTTAAACCGGTACATGGGTGTTCCGGCGGTGCCGTCAATGAAGATTTTCATTTGCTCGGGCCGGTTGTCGAAGGCCACCAGGTCGGTACGCCCGAAAGCGCTCCACCGGGTCTCAATTATCTTTCCCGGGGCGGCCGGTGCGGACAGCGCCAGGCTGATTTCCTTGGCCGGATTGGCGCCGGTCATCGGTATGGCGGGGAGATAGGGACCGATTAAATTGACCGCCAGCAGGCCGGTGACGATTATCAGACTGGCGGCGGGTAGAATAATCCCCCGGAGGTTCTCCCGGAATGCCGGCAAGACGAAGACCAGCCCGGCGACGGCAGCCACTATGCCGAGGAGGAAACCGGTGTTGATGCCGCCGAGGACGTCAAGCAGTAGGATAACTCCCAGAGCCCCCAGCGCCGCCCCCACCATGTCAGCGCCGTAAATCCGGGCGCTGCTGGCCGGGAACATGCGGAAAACCTCTGCCAGGAGCAGGCCGGTGAGGAAAAACGGGATGAACAGGAGCAGGCCGTAGAGCAGGATATTATCTTGCACCGCCTCGATGTGGCCAAGACGGATCATCAGGATTACCGTCAGCGGAATGGAAACCGATATCAGGCTGGCATATCGTGCCAGGACGGTGAACCGGTGATTACCGCCCGGCACACGCCGGCGGAAGAAATGGATAAAGATACCGCCCGCCCCCAGTCCCAGCAGGGCCAGGGAGACCACGGCAAAGACAAAATGATAGAGCAGTATCACCGAGAGGAGCCGGGAGAGGGTTACCTCCAGGGCGAGCAGACTGAACGAGGCCAGGAAAACACCGGCCAGGAGAATCCGGGTGGTCCCCCGTGTCAACCGCTTATCTTCAGTTATCGGCGATATGGCTTCATCGCCAGCTGTTTTATCTTTCATCATCGAATAGACCCGGCATGGTTTATTTTGGTGCGCAGGGCTGGCCGACGACCGGACGGTGCCATGGGCAACGTCATCGCCTGTCCGGCAGCTTAAACCTGCGAACCGATACGGAAGCCTTCGGCGATAGCGTCGCGTATCGTCCGTGGTTTCGCACAGTCGCCGATGCAGTGAATTTCGGTAGTGCCTCCGGACAGCTTTTCGTAAAGCTCATTTTCCGGAACGGAGCCGGCGGCCAGCACGATAGTATCGGCGGCAATGGCCTGCGACTCTCCGGCGGCGGTGGTGATTACCAGTCCCCGGGGAGTGATTTCCTGATACTTTACCCCCGGCAGTAAAGTAACTCCCTTTGCCACCAGTCGGCTGAGCAGGAAGTCCCGGTTAGAAAGCCCCACTTCAGCCGCCATCTGCGGCCCCCGCCGGGTCACGGTTACTTTCTTGCCCCGGTCGGCCAGGAACTCGGCGATTTCGCAGCCCACCAGCGCGCCGCCAATGACGACAACACTGTCGCCGGTGGTCATTTTCCCTTCCAGGACGTCACTTGCCTGGACAACGTTGGCGCCGGTTACTCCCGGGATATCGGGAAGGAACGGCCTGACACCGGTGGCCAGTATAACTACGTCTGGTCCGGCTTGATTAATGGTATCAGCGGTGGCTTCCACGTTCATCACGGCTTTAACCCCGAGCTTATGCAGCTGGGTTATCAGGTAGCTGGTCAGGGGCGCGATGCGGTCTTTGTGGGGTGAAATGGCGGCTGGTACCAGCTGACCGCCCAGCCTGGTATCTTTTTCATAAATGGTTATCCGGTGTCCTCTCAGCGCGGCGACGCGGGCGGCTTCCATGCCGGCGGGCCCGCCGCCAACGATGAGGACGTTTTTCGGCTTGGCGGCTGGTATTATCCGGGATTCCGCCTCTCTGCCCAGGGTGGCGTTGACCGCACAGCGTATGCCTGCCAATGCGGGGATGCGGAGGTCGTCACGGCAGCCGTTGCAGACAATGCAGGGGATTATATCATCCTCCCTGCCGGCGGCCGTTTTTTCGGGTAAGTCCGGGTCGGCCAGGAGGGCTTTGCCGATGGCGATAAGGTCAGCCCGGCCCGTTCCCAGGATTTCCTCTCCGGCCTGGGTAGATATCCTGCCCACGCCGATAACGGGCACGCTGACGGCGTGTTTCACCCCCTCGACCACCTCCATGATTACTCCGGTGGCAAATTTAGGGGTGGTCAGGTTGTTGGGAGCCGCCGGCCCGTATCCGGAGACGTGGATGGCGTCAATTCCGGCTGCCTGGGCTTGGCGGGCGGTATCCTGTGCCTCTTCCGGCGATGTGCCGTTTTCCACCCCATATTCCCGGCCGTTTATCCGGCACCAGACGGTAAGGTCGTTGCCCACCGCCTCTTTAACCGCCTTTATCACCTCGAGGAGAAATCGCTGGCGGTTGGGCAGGCTGCCCCCATAGTCGTCCCGGCGCTGGTTCGAAGCTGAGGAGAGGAATTGGTCGATGAGGTAGGCGTGCGCCCCGTGGATTTCGACACCGTCGAATCCGGCCTGTCTTGCCCTGACGGCGGCGCTGGCGAAAGAAGTTACCGCAGCGCTTATCTCGGGAAGGGTAATCTCGCGGGGCATTTCGCCGCCGGGGATGGGCAGTGAGGATGGGGCTACTGGCGGTAGTCCGCTCAAGACGGACCGGGCGGTCCGGCCGCCGTGATGCAGTTGAATGGCGGCTTTAGCCCCGTGGCGGTGAATTACTTCGACCAGCCGGCTCAGTCCGGGCAGGAAGCTGTCATCGCAGATGCCAAGCTGGTTGGCAAAAGCATGACCCTGCTTGTGCACAAAAGTAGCTTCCACGATAATAAGAGAGGCGCCGCCGCGGGCACGAGCCTCGTAATAGTTGAGGGTACGTTCGGAGACGTTTCCGTCATCATCACCGTACCTGGTCACCATGGGCGGCATCACAATCCGGTTTTTGAGCTCCATCTTGCCCAGTTGAAAACGTTCCCAGAGAAGTCCTTTTGGCATGGCGGGTTTCTCCTTACCGGTTGAAATTCGGTGGCGGCTCGTTCCGGACGGCCTTGCCCGGGTCGGGCGGTATTGCCCTTCTGCTTA
Organism: uncultured bacterium; assembly: GCA_965369965.1. GTDB lineage: Bacteria > Chloroflexota > Dehalococcoidia > Dehalococcoidales > RBG-16-60-22 > JACZSH01. Next base: position 6,438 of record CBDUSH010000045.1, read on the forward strand.
CAGGATATTTTACCCCCTCTGTTTGCCGAAAGGCAAACAACTCCCCGGAACTTCGAGCCTACGACAATCCCGGCAGAACCTTAAATTGACATTGCTTTTGGCGTCAGTTTACAATTCGTAGCGGAGATAAATCAGGAGGGAGAAATAAATTGACCGATAACACGATACTGGTGGTCCGTACCGACGTGATGAGCGGCAACATACCGATGTCCGAAGAAATCGAGGAACTTTCCCGGGTGGGAGCGAAGGTTATCGAAGGTAATTGCCTTACCGAAGACGATATCATCAAGGTGGCCGGAGAGGCGAGGGTCTTGTTGGTAGTCAGCTCTCAGATAACCCGGCGGGTGATGGAAGCTCTCCCCCGGTGCCAGGCAATCGTGCGCTATGGTATTGGTTATGATACGGTTGACGTGGCCGCGGCCACCGACAACGGTATTCTGGTGGTCAACGTCCCTGACTTCTGTTTTGAGGAAGTCTCCAACCATGCCATCGCCCTGCTGCTGGCCTGCGCCAAGAAGTTTATTTTTATGGACCGGGGCGTGAAAGCGGGCCGATGGGAGGAGTGTAAAGTCGCCCAGGCACCGATGGGTTCCATCTGGGGACAGACGCTCGGGGTGATTGGCTGTGGCAATATCGGCCGGCGGGTGGCTCGTAAGGCGCAATGCTTTGACCTGCGCGTTATCGGTGCCGACCCATTCGTGGACAAGTCACTTGTCGAGGAATGCGGCATAACCCTGGTGAGCCTGGAAGAACTGCTCCGGGAATCGGATTATGTTTCGGTGAATACTCTCTTAAACGCGGACACCCGTCACCTGCTCGGTGCAAAAGAGTTTGAGCAGATGAAATCGAGTGCCTACGTCATTAACACCGCCCGCGGTTCGGTAATCGACGAACCGGCGCTGATAAAGGCGTTGCTGGAAAAGCAGATTGCCGGCGCCGGCCTGGACGTCTTCGAGCAGGAGCCGGTCGACCCGGACAACCAGTTGCTCAAGATGGATAACGTGATTGCTCTGCCCCACACGGCCTCTTTCTCGGACGCTTCGTTCAGTCGACTGTCCAGGAGCGTTGGCCAGGAGGCCGCCCGGGTGGTCAGCGGGAAATGGCCCAGGAACGTGGTGAACAGTGGAGTCAAACCTAAAATAGACCTGGTCGGGGATTAGTGTCTGGCCAGAGGGTTATGCCAGGGAATGAGAGCCTGGCAAGAGCGTTAACCGGAGGCGATAATTCCACGGATTAAAATCTGACTGGGGCGTTAATTGGAGACGACAATGGATAGATTCAAAGGTAAGGTGGCCCTGGTCACCGGCGCCGCGCGCCAGCATGGTTTCGGCTGCGCTATCGCCACCCGCTTTGCCGCCGAAGGCGCCGACGTAGTGGTCCACGGCCGGTATCGTCCGCCGGAGCAATTCCCGGAGGAGGAAAAAGAGGCCGGCTGGAAAGGCCTGGAAAGCGTCGTCGGGGAAATAGAGGCATTGGGCGTCCGGGGATTGGCGTTGACCGCCGATATCAGTGACCGTATTCAGGCGCAGGAAATGGTGGCTCAAGTCATCGCCGAGTTCGGCCGTATCGATTTCCTGGTCGCCAATGCGGGCGTCGTCATCTGGACACCGGTGCTTGAACTTACTGAGGAAGACTGGCGCCGGGTTATGGCCACCAACCTTGACGGGGTGTTTTTCTGCGGCCAGGCGGTGGCACGGCGCATGGTGGAACGTGGTGACGGCGGCGCTATCGTGAATATCTCTTCACTGGCCGGCAAGACGGGTATGGCCAATGTCGCCGCCTACTCCGCCTCAAAATTCGGCGTCAACGGGCTGACCCAGGTGATGGCGATAGAGCTGGCGCCCTATAATATCAGAGTTAACGCCCTTGCCCCCGGCCGGTTTCTGACCGGGATGGGTAAGCGTACTGAAACTGTGGAGCTAGCGCGTCGGGAAGGGATTGACCTGGCCGAGGCGGAGAAAAGGGTGCACTCGGATGTGGTGCCGTTCGTCCCCCTGGGCAGGCTCGGCAAGCCGGAAGAACTGGCCGGCGCCGTTATGTTCCTCTGCTCGGAAGAAGCCAGTTTTATTACCGGGCAGAGCATTAATGTCAACGGTGGCCGGCTGACAGCCCATTAATCGTTATTAAGGCTGATATCCGGAAAGAATGACTGTCCGGCGTAAAAATATTGGCAAAGGAGACAGGTTGTGAAGATAACCGGTATAAAGACTTACGTCCTGGAAGGACTGCTCGGTGACCGGGCTTTCGGCTGGTCGCTCCGGGTGGCTGACCGGCGCCAGGCGGCGCTCTGCGTGGTATCCACCGACGAAGGTATCGACGGGGTGGGAGAAGCTTTTTACGTCGGCGGCCCGGTCGGTCTGGCCGCCAGATTTATCCACGAAACCTATGTCCCGCTGCTTATCGGCAGAGACCCCTTCGACACCAGCCCTATCTGGGACCTTCTCTATCAGCGCACCCGTGACCAGGACCGGACAGGGATTGCCATCAGCGCCCTGAGCGCCATTGACGTTGCTCTTTGGGACATTAAAGGCAAAGCCGCCGGGTTGCCTGTCCACAAGCTCCTGGGTGGGGCTTACCGTGACCGGGCGCATGTTTACGCCACCGGTCTCTACCAGCCGCAGAACGTGCCCAGTGTGCTGGACGCCTTGATAGCAGAAGCGCTGGGTTATAAAGAAGAAGGCTTTTTTGCTATGAAGCTGAAGGTTGGCTACGGCATTGATGAAGATATGCGGCTGGTGCGGGGGATAAGGGAAGCAATCGGGGATGACGTGCTGCTGATGGTGGACGCTAATCATGCTTACAACGCCTCAGAAGCCATTCGGCTGGCCCGTAAGATGGAGAAATACGATATCTACTGGTTTGAAGAACCGGTACCACCCGAGGATATCGATGGGTATATCGAAGTAAAGCAAAAGTCCAATATCCTCATCGCCGGCGGCGAATGCGAGTTCACCCGTTACGGATTCCGGGAACTGATTACCCGGCGTGCCGTGGACGTGCTCCAGCCTGACCTGGGGGCTACCGGCGGCTTCAGTGAGATGGCGAAGATAGTCACTATGGCCAGTGCCTGGAATATACCGGTGGCTCCCCACGTCTGGGGGACCAACGTCAGCCTGGCGGCAGCACTGCAGTTCTTTGCCACCATGCCTAACTTCCCCGAGCGCCGCTACCCGGCGGAGCCATTCTTTGAGTATGACCGCTCGCCTCATCCCCTGCGTGACGGGGTGACCCGGGAGAAGTTCGTCATGAAGAATTCTTACCTGGATATCCCGCAGCGTCCCGGGTTGGGCATAACCCTGGACATGGACTTTATCCGGAAGTACGCTATCGACTAATGGCTGGCCTGTCTATTGGCGAGTTTTACACCGCTAATCGGACAAGCGTCAGATTCCCAGTGAGTTGTAGACCGTCAATCGGGTAAATATCAGGCTACAACAAGTATGGAGGAGGTTACCATGTACGACGTGCTCATTAAAGGCGGACGGGTGATTGACCCGGCCCAGGGACTGGATGGCCGGATGGACGTTGCCGTCAGTGGGGATAAAATAGCCCTGGTGGCTGAAGAAATCCCGGCCATGGAGTGCCGGAAAGTAATCGATGCCGCCGGTAAAATAGTCACTCCGGGGCTTATCGACTTGCATTGCCACTGTTATGACGGCGGAATACCGGATGGTCTCCTTCCTGACGACGCCGGCGTCAATCAGGGGGTGACCACGGTGGTGGATGCCGGCAGCGCCGGCCAGGCCACCTTTGGCGGTTTGCCTAAGTACGTCATCCCGGCCGCCCGCACCACCGTATTCTGCTTCCTTCACCTGGGTTCTCAGGGATTGAGTATCATGCCCGAGATAAGGGACTGGCAAGAAATCGACCTTGCCGCCACCGAGACGGTTATCGGCGCTTACCCCGGCCTGATAAAAGGCGTCAAGCTGCGCCTGGTGGGTAATACCGTCGCCAGCGCCGGAGCCAGGGTGGTGGAGATGGCCAAAGAGACCGCCGGGAAGTTCGGGCTGCCGATTATGATACACATCGGCGATCTCAAGAGGCAGGTATCGCCGACGTTGACCCGGGAATTCCTGCCCCTGATGGAAAAGGGTGACATATTGAGCCACGTTTTTACGGGTAATATGGGCAATATTCTGCTCGAAGACGGCAGTGTCATGCCGGAGCTGCGGGCGGCGGCGGAGCGGGGGGTGGTGCTGGATATCGCCAACGGCCGCAGTAACCTCAGTTTTGAGGTCGCCCGGCAGGGCATGGCGCAGGGTATTATGCCCACCACCCTGAGCACCGATGTTACCTCAATGTCGCTGAATGCTCTGGTGTACGGCCTGACGGTGACCATGTCAAAATTCCTGGCCCTTGGGCTTGACATAAAACAAATAATAGAAATGACGACGGTCAATTCCGCGCGTGCACTGCGTATCGAAGACCGGAAAGGAAGCCTGAAACCCGGCATGGACGCCGACATTTCTGTGCTGGAGATACTCTCCGGAAACTGGGAATTGGCCGATTCCGTACCGGAGACGCTACCAGTTACCGAACTGGTATCACCGGTCCTGGTGGTAAAGGCGGGGCAGGTAATTCCCTCGGCGCCGGTGGCCCAGCCGCCGCGGATTGCCTGAGGAGAGCCCTCGGCTGATACCGGCTGGTGGAATGCAACAAAATACTATCTTGTTGCCCGGAAGCACCCCTGCAAAAGACATCGGAAAGTCTTATTTCCTTTTAAGCGTTGAGGCTCCGCTGATATCCATTTCACCGAGAAGAGGCTCACCGATATACTCAAGCCCGGAAGCCCCGCTTAGTTCGATATCCAATCTTCCGTCCAGGTTTACGGTACCACTGCTGGCGCCTGAAAGTGTAACGTCGGCATTATTGATGGTAAGTTCGGCCAGATTCAGCCGGCTGGCGCCACTGGCTTCTGCGTCTATATCGCCGGCGGCTCCCTCCAGTTGAATTGAACTGGCTCCGGATATATCAAAATCCATACCTTCCGCATTAAGGGCGCCGGTAACCTCACTTGCGCCTGAGACATTAAAATTAGCGTCGCCGGCGGTTATGGTCACCAGTTCCACCGAGCTGGCTCCCGATGCGCTAACATCCAGGTCGTCAGTTGAACTGAAACGATAAACAACACCTTTAGTAGCTCCGGAGCTGTTCAGGCCATAAAGCCGGGGCATAGTGATGACGGCCCTTAGCCTTTCAGAGCCGATATTAAATGGGGTCCACGGGTTTGTCTTTTCTATCTTTAGTGTTTGTCCCTCTTTTGCGACCTTGATATCGTCAAACAGGTTCTCAGGCGCCGTGATACTGATACTGTAGGTATCGGACTGTTTGATTTCATAAGTGAAAGCACTGCCGATATCGACACGCGTAAATTCGGTGAAATTAAATTGCCTGGTCTCCGTCTCTCCGGTTCCCGTATCTCCGTTTCTGGTGACCAGAATGATTTGGCACCCCGAAATCAGGAGAGTGGTCAGCAGCAGGCCCGCCAGTATCGCCATTAGTGCGCTTTGTTTTTTCATGGAAATTATCTCCCTGGTTACTTATTTGACAACTTTATAATCCGTTTAAACTCTGACCAGTAGGGCTTTTGCCAGGCTGCCGTGCAGGCTCCCCAGGTACCTGGCCAGGTGCATGGTCAGTGTGGCCAGCAAGATACCGGCGATTACCGCCACGGGCAGCATCCAGCCGACCAGATAGTAGGTAACACTGTTAACATTACCGACCGGTAAATCAAAGACGAGTTGCAATACAGGCAAGGCAATACCGAATAAGGATATGGCAATCAGGCTAATGAACACGGTGAAGTAAATAATACCGAGGGGGAGCTGTATTATCATATAAATCATGGCTATCCAGGTACGTTGTTCAGTCACCAGCGCCTTGAACTGCGGCCACCATCCGATACTTCTTCTGGAGAAAAGCGGGCGGCGCGGCATACGTATT
>CBDUSH010000046.1:0-11973 GCA_965369965.1 uncultured bacterium
GGTGGGCGGTAGAGGACTTGAACCTCTGACCCCCTGCGTGTAAAGCAGGTGCTCTGACCAACTGAGCTAACCGCCCCCTATGGCGCGCTTGGCGGGGCTCGAACCCACGGCCTCAGCCTCCGCAGGGCTGCGCTCTATCCAACTGAGCTACAAGCGCAATAGGTACCTTAATGGTGAAGGTGGTGCCGAAGGGGAGATTTGAACTCCCACGCCCGTACGGACACTACGCCCTGAACGTAGCGCGTCTGCCATTTCGCCACTTCGGCGTGAAGATATTCCACTAGATAATATAACACACTCTTCCCCTCTTTGCCTAACGGTGATGGCCGCCGTAAGCAAATAACGGGGAAATTCTTTTATGCGGCCCGTTTCGGCTGACTTCATGAATGGGGCCGGTGCACCCGCCGTAATCTGGAGTATGCCGGGTAACCCGCTGCCCGCCCCGGGGAAGAAGGCACCCGATGGTCGTATTGCGCACCGTACGGCAAAGTGCTAGCATTTACCTGTTATACCGGTACACCCGGTTTAAAAAGCCCGTCAGGAAATGCGTCCGGATTTTGCGCCTTCGCAGGTTTGTTCTGTTATCTGATGAATTGGAACGGGAATCCATTTAAAATATTTTACGGCTGGTGGATAGTAGCGGCTTCTTTCTTTATCGCTTTATTCGTCGGCGGAGTGGTGTTTTACGGGTTCACCGCTTTTTTCGAGCCTATTGCCGAAGAGATGGGCTGGAGTTACACGCAAATATCGCTGGCGGCTTCTCTGCGCGGTCTGGAGATCGGCCTGCTTTCTCCTGTCGTCGGTATACTCGTTGACCGCTGGGGACCCAAGCGGCTTATTTTTGCCGGGGTGCTTATTCTGGTGGCGGGCTTGTTGCTGCTCAGTTCAGCCCGCTCACTGGTTGTGTTTTACGGAGCCTTCGCTTTACTTGCCATAGGCGTCAGCGCTTGCACGGTGACGGTGCTGCTAACGGCGATGGCCAACTGGTTTCACAGGAAAATGGGGATAGCCAGTGGTATCGCTATCTCCGGCTTTGGCTTTAGTGGTTTGCTCATCCCGGTAATAGTCAGGCTCATTACCGTGTATGACTGGCGCCAAACGCTGATTATCCTGGCGCTGGGCTTGATAGTATTGGTTTTACCGCTGTCATTTTTCTTTCGGCATCGTCCCGAGCAATACGGTTATTTCCCGGATGGTCAAAATCAGGACATCACGTCAACTCTTGACCGGACGAAACCCGGCAAAATTGACCGGGTGGCGATAAAAACAAGGCGGGCGCTGACCAGTGGCGCGTTCTGGCGTCTGGCGCTGTCACGAATGTACCACATGATGGTGGTGGCGGCGGTGATTACCCATGTCATGCCGTATCTCGGCAGCATCGGTATCGGTCGGTCGTCATCCAGCCTGGTGGCTACCGCAATCCCGCTGATGAGTGTTTTCGGCCGGCTCGGCTTTGGCTGGCTCGGGGACAAAATCAGTAAAAAGATGGTGGCCACGGCCAGTTTTATTATGATAGGTACCGGCGTACTCTGTTTCGCCTACGCGGCCACTTCAAGTGTCTGGCTGTTAGCCCCTTTTCTGGTTCTGATGGGGATCGGGTACGGGGGCAGCAATTCGCTGCTGCCGTTGATGGGGCGCGAGTACTTTGGGAGGACAAACTTCGGCAGTATCTACGGCGTGATGGAAGGCATCGGCACTATCGGTGGCATAATAGGCCCGGCGCTGGCCGGGTGGGTTTATGATAACCAGGGCAGTTACCAGCCAATCTGGTTTTTACTGGCGGGGCTGTCGGTAGTTGCCATAATGTTAATCCACACGATTACTCCGGTCAGGAGTTCGGCGGAGCCGGAGGTTAAGCCTTGAGCCGGGGTGTTGTCCGCGCCGAAAAATAAAGGCACGGGGTGTAGTACAATATAAGCGTCCGGGTTTACGGATAAAAGCTTTGTATCAGTCAGAAACGTCAGGATATACGGGCAAGGGTTTTGTAGCAGTCAGAAACGTCGGGATTTATGGGTAAGAGTTTTGTAACAGTCAGAAACGTCAGGATATACGGGTAGAAGATTATGCAGCAGTCAGACCCCATGGTCACTATCGCCGTCCTGCTGGCGGCTGCCCTGGTGGGCGGTATGGTCGCTCACCGCTTGAGGCAGCCGGTCATACTGGGATACCTGGTTATCGGTATTGCCGTTGGGCCTCACTCACTGGGTCTGGTCAGTGACCTGGAACTGGTTGAGACCGCGGCCGCTATCGGCGTTGCCCTGCTCATGTTCACCCTGGGACTGGAGATTTCGATAGTCCAGTTGCGGGAAGTGGGTAAAGTCGGGCTCTGGGGCGGTATTGCTCAGATAACGGTTACCTTGGCCCTGGGATTGATGGTGGGCGTACTCTTATTCGGCTGGCCGGCTTCTCAGGCTCTCCTCTTCGGTTTAATAATATCACTGAGCAGCACCGCCGTTTGTCTGAAAATCCTGATGGAGCGGGGAGAGCTTACTTCGGTTCCCGGGCGGATCATGATTGCTTTTCTTATCCTGCAGGATGTCAGCGTGGTCCTGATGATGGTGGCCCTCCCCCTGATGAGCGGCGGCATCGAAAGCCTGGTGCTGGCCTTGGCTATCGCCGTCGGCAAGGCGATATTATTCGTGGGGGTAGCTATCGTCATGGGGCGATGGGCGCTGCCCTGGCTGCTGGGGAGAGTGGGTGGTGTGCGCGCCCGGGAGTTGTTTCTACTTACCGTGCTTATCCTGAGTCTGGGCGCTGCCATCGGGACACAGATCTTTGGGCTTTCAATGGTATTTGGCGCTTTCCTGGTCGGCCTCGTACTCCGTGAAACCAGATTTGTCCACCAGGCCCTGGCCGAGATAACGCCGCTGCGTGATGTTTTCGCCACCCTTTTCTTCGTTTCCATGGGCATGTTACTGGACCCGGTTTTTTTGATTTCCCACTGGCCGGTGATTTTATTGACCGTAGCCGTTATCATTACCCTGAAATTTTTCATCATTTTTGGTATCGTCCGGCTTTTCGGCTTCGGCAACCGGGTGGCTTTGGTCACCGGCGCCGGACTGTTTCAGATTGGTGAATTCGGCTTTATCCTTGCCCAGGGAGGAATCGATAACGGCATCATCTCGGGCGAATTCTATTCTTTGATACTGGCCAGCGCCGTTATCACCATGCTGTTGACGCCGGTTTCGATCAGCCTGGCGGTCAGGCTCTCCAGCCGGTTGGCCTTATTTTCCGCCGGCAGAACACTGACCCGCCGGGCGGTTTCGCATCATCCGGTTCCGGCCTCCGCCGAGCCGCCGAAAAGAGTCATTGTCGCCGGTTACGGCCGGGTCGGGCAAAATATTACCCGTGGTTTGAAGGACGCCGGGATACCCTTTACCATCATTGATATCGATCCCGAGCGGGTTTCTGAAGCCCATGATTGCGGCTGCCCGCGTATTTACGGCGATGCCGCCAACATCCACGTGCTTGGCAAGACTAATCTCGCCAGAGCCAGGGCGCTGGTGGTGACTTATCCTGACCCGGCGGCCGTGGTCACGACGGTAAAAATAGCCCTGAAAATTAACCCGAAACTGAAGGTCCTGGCGCGGGTTCACCGTTTGAAAGAAGCGGAAGAATTGAAAGAGCTGGGGGTGACGGAGCTGGTCAGCCCGGAGTATGAAGCCAGCTTCCGGTTTATCAAGCGGCTGTTGAATATCGCCGGTTTTGAGAAGGCTGAACGGAAACGAATCCTTTCCCTGGTGCGCCGGGATAAGCAAATCACCGAGTTTAATCCTGACCGTTCCGCCTGACGGTATTTCCCGGCGGCGGATTAAACGGCCTCAAGCCCCGCCTGAATCTCTTTTCCGGCAAATTCATCAGATTCACCCGCCAGGCTGTTTTCCAGAATCCGGCGTGCCTGGCGGCCCCCAATCCGGCCTAATGCCCAGGCGGCGTAACCCCGCACCATCCCCTCTGTATCACGCATCGCCTGCGCCAGATCGGGGACGAAGACGGCATCGCCGGTGTTCCCGATGGCGATAGCCGCGTTTCTCTGGAAATACTTTTTCTGTTTGATGTAGTTATACATCAACGGCTGGACTCTTTTCGCGTAGAATTCGTCGGAAAGATTCAAAAGTCCGGTAAGCTCAAAATCCTCGGCTATCCGGGCCAGAAACTCGTTTTGAGGCAGCCTGGCTTTTAGCCGGGGCTGATTTCTGGGACACACTTCCTGGCAAATATCGCAGCCGTGAATCCAGCCTCCCATCTTTTCCCTGATTTCAGGCGGAATGTAGCTTCCCACCGCGCCGACTTGCCCGTCTCCCTTTTCCTGGGTGGCCCAGTGATTAAACCCGATGCAGCGGCGGGGGTCAATCCTCATCGGCTCGTAGAGGGAACCGGTCGGGCAGGCGTCAATACAGAGAGTGCATTTAGGCGGGCACTTTACTTGGTAAGTCGGCTCGTCGTACTCCAGTTCCCTGTCGACGACAAAGGCGCTGATAGCAATAAACGAACCGATTCCGTCAGCGAAGGCAAAGCCGTTCTTCCCGTAAGTAACTGTTCCGGCCCGGCACGCCGCCAGGCGCTCCGGCACTCTCAGTTCCGGAGCTACCCGGCATCCCTGGCTCTCCAGGAAGTCCTGCATCAAATGATAGCGGGCTCCGTTGATGCGGTGACGGGGCGCCAGATAGCACCTGGCCTGGTAGACGCGGCCTATCCTGCCCACCAGTTTATCCGGAAAAGACTCCCTGGAATAATCGAAAACGGTCATTATGAGAGACCTGGCTGACGGCATCACGCCTCTGGGTTCGGCTCCGTCGAGCGGCCGGGTGGGCCGGTTAATATAAAAGTCGTACATCTCCTGCCTTGACTTGATCTCGGCGATATAGCCGGGGAAAGGGTCGGTGGTGGTAATGCCCACTCTGCTGTAACCCAGGTCGAGGGCGAAATCCTTGATATCTTCAGTGAGTGACATCGGCCGGCAACTCCTTGGCGGTCTTTTACCCGTCGGCAAAACATTTATAAATATAAAGAGACCGCCGGTTCTATTTGGTACGGAGTATTTTATATCGATAGCATAAGTCATTTCCTCTTTGACATTCAACAGGCTTCGTTGGAGACTACCGGTTGGTACGGAGTATTTTATATCGATAGCATAAGTCATTTCCTCTTTGACATTCAACAGGCTTCGCCGGAGGCTGCCGGGCGCTTTTGTTTTGCGAAGCCATGTGCCATAATGCGGACTGGTAACGTTAAGTTAAAAACGGAAAGGAGAAAGCAGTGGACGCTTATCAGGTCATGCTGCCGGCAAAAATTGTCATTGGCCCCGGTTCCCTGAGTTGCCTGGGTGACGAAGCCGGTAAACTGGGCGTTAAACGGGCGCTCATTGTTACCGACCCCGGAGTTTACCGGGCGGGATTGACCGAACCGGTGAAGGAACAGTTGACCCGGCAACACATTGCGGTGGATACTTTCTCCGGGGCGGAGCCGGAACCCACCCTGCACTGGCTTAATGCCGCGGTGGCAGCACTGGATAACTCCGGATACCATCTCATCGTGGGCGTCGGCGGCGGTTCCAGTATCGATATCGCTAAAGCCATTTCCGTTCTTCTAAGCCACGGCGGCAAAGGGGAAGATTATATCGGCGTCGATAAAATACCCGGGCCGATTATACCCATATTTGCCCTGCCCACCACCGCCGGCACCGGCAGCGAAGCCACCAAGAACGCTGTCTTTAACGACGAGGCTAAAGGATATAAATCGACCATTGTCAGTCCGCTTATCCTGCCCCATTTAGCCCTGGTTGATGCCGAACTGACTTATACCTGTCCGCCGGGGATAACCGCCGCTTCCGGCATTGATGCCCTGGTTCACGCCATCGAGTCTTATGTTTCCAACAAGGCAAACTGTTTTTCCGACGCGCTCAGCCTGAAAGCGATGCAGCTTGTTGCCGACAACCTTAAAAACGTTGTCCGGAACGGCTCCGACAGTGAGGCGCGTAACCGCATGGCGGAAGGTTCGTTATTTGCCGGGATTGCCTTTGCTAACTCCGGCCTGGGTGCCGTTCACGGAGTGGCCCAGCTCCTCGGCGCCCGTTTCCACGTGCCTCACGGGGTAGCCAACGGCCTTTTCCTGCCCTACGTGATGGCGTGTAATCTTCCGGCTGACCCGGCCAAATACGCGGTCATTGCCCGGGTGATGGGAGTGGATACCGCCCGCCTTTCACCGGCCGAAGCCGCCGGCCAGGGGGTGGCCAGGGTGACTGCGCTGGCGGAGGACATCGGAATCCCCACCCGCCTTCGGGATGTTGGCGTCCCCGAGACGGCCATCAAAGAAATGGCGCTGGCGAACATGGAATTCGAGCGCCCGATGTGTTTTAATCCGAAAAAACTCGTCCTGGATGACGTACAAAATATCTGGCGAAACGCCTGGTGAAAATATTTGACCACGGGCACCGCTATTCGAAAAAACTCGTCCCGGATGATGTGCAAAAAATCCGGCAAAGTGCCTGGTGAAAAATTTTGGCCGTCAGGCGTCGCTAAAGATGGGTTATCACTGATTAAAATAGGGAGGCGATAATGGTTTTAAATCTGGCAGAGATAAAAAAGATGGCTGTAATTGGCGCCGGAACGATGGGGCACGGCATCGCCCAGGCTTATGCCCAGGAAGGCTACCCGGTAAGCATCACGGATAATTTTGAATCGGCCCGGGCGGGAGTGAAAGGCAGAATCAAAGCTAATCTGGAAACCCTGGCCCAGGGAGGGCTGCTAAGTCCGGACGACGTAGCGCCGGTTCTCGACCGAATCTCGGTGGCCGACAGCATGGCCGAAGCGGTGCGCGACGCCGACTTCGTCACTGAAGCCGTTATTGAGGACGTCGAGTTAAAGCGGAGCATTTTCCAGGAGATGGAAAAATACTGTTCGCCCCGGAGCATTCTGGCCAGTAATACCTCCTCGTTCCCGATGACCCAAATATCGGCGCTGATGACAAATCCGGAGAGGGCCATCGTTACCCACTGGAGCAATCCCCCTTATCTGGTCCCGCTGGTGGAAGTGGTGCCGGGCGAGAAAACGGCGGCGGCGACGCTGGATACCGCCTTTAAGCTGCTCGAAAAAGTAAAGAAGGTGCCGGTCAGGTTGCAGAAGGAAGTTACCGGCTTTATCATGAACCGTATCCAGACGGCGATGAACCGGGAAGTGTATCACCTGCTGGAGATGGGCGTCGCCAGCGCCGAGGATATTGACCGGGCAGTGGTGACCAGTATCGGGTTCCGCCTGGCCAGTTTAGGGCCGCTGCTGATAAGAGACCTCGCCGGACTGGACGTAACCGCCAAGGTAGATGAGATTCTGCTGGGGGAGATAGACTCCTCCCTGACCGTCAACCGGCGGCTCAAGGACATCGTCTCTAACGGCGACCTGGGGGCAAAAACGGGCAAAGGGTTCTTTGAGTACAGCCCGGAATCGCTGGCCGAGATTATTCGGGAGCGTGACCGGCGGTTTATCGAGCAGGTAAAAGAGGACTACCGGTCGCCGGAGTAGCTGTGGCGCCGACCGGCTGATGAATGAATTTTGAATACCGAGGAGGTGCCTGATGTTCCATAAATTCCCCCATGGTTTCAAGGTGGTGGAACCGGCGCCGGGATTTCTGGTGCGCGCCGTCTCCGGAGAGCGCCTGATGTTGTGCGACGTTGTTTTGCAGGCTGACTCGGAATCTCCGCTCCACAGCCATCCCTATGAAGAGATGGGGCTTATTCTGGAAGGGGAATTTGAAATGACCATCGGGGATGATACCCTGCCGCTGACCAGGGGTGATATCTACCTGGTGCCACCCGGAATCGTCCACGGCGGTATCACCCACGAGCAGAAAACGCTGCTGGTAAGCGCCTACAGCCCGCCCAGAGAAGATTATAAATAACCTGCCGGGCGGGCGGTGAATTTCGGCCTGGTTTTCCGGTTATTTGCGGCTGGCGGCTTCTTTTCGGGCAGTCTCCAGGGCGCCGCTGGCGGCGTCAAACAGCATCTTGTCGACAGAGCCGACCAGGTTGAACCGGAAGCCTTTTCCGATCGCCCAGCCGATGTTGCTGCTGTCCAGGGCCAGTCCGGCCGGCTTCCCCATCTTCTTTGATGCCTCAATTACCCTGTCCAGCGCTTCGGCAAGCCGGGGGTTGTCCTTCCCGGGCGGCATCACCGGAGGAATCGGCATTCCCGTGTCAAAAGACAGGTCGAAGTGCCCCATCAGGCAGGCGTCTAGTCCGTCCACGGACAGGATTTCTTCAATGTTCTCCACGGCCCTCCCCGTTTCGATGATGGCGGTGATCAGGATGGCGTCGTTAGCCGTCTTCAGGTAGTCGGGATCGGTCAGGGCATACCGCCTGGGCCCATAACCCCGGATGCCCTCGGGTGGATATTTACAGGCGGCGACCGCCTTTTCGGCGTCTTCCCGGCTGTTGACCATGGGAATGACAATTCCATGAGCGCCGATATCCAGGACCCTTTTTATCACCGTGGCGTCGTTCCACTCCACCCTCACGATAGGGGTGCAGTCGGTACCGTTCATGGACTGCATCATCCTGAGCAGAGTCTCGTATCCCATTGGCCCGTGCTCGTCGTCCAGGTAAATAAAATCAAACCCGATTCTGGACAACTGCTCGGTTACGTCGGCATGGCCGAGACCGGTCAGGATACCGGCTACGGTTTCGCCTCGCTGCAGCTTCTCTTTGAGTATGTTTTTCAAGTACTGGTACCTCCCGCGATATTATTTTGTGTCTCCGGTTGATTTGTCCTCAGGGATTCTCTCAGTCAGGAAGGTGGGCTTTGAGCCGCTCCAGGCTGGCCGGGTCTGAGGTGATTTCCCGGTTGGCCACTTTTTTCATGACGGCCACTATCGCCCGGTGGCATGGCATTGACATACCCTACATAATAGCTTAATCAGCCTTTCAGGAAAAGTACCGATTAGCTGGTTTACCCCCGGAGAAAAACAAAGGGTCCGGTGACAAGCAGGATTACCATCACCGGAAGAACGACTTGAAAGGGTCTAATCCTGAATCAATCCCATTATCAGTAACTGCCGGAATTCAAGGCTATGTATCGCTAGTCGGGAACCGGTTCGCCGGCGGTATCACCACCGGCTTCAATGGCGTTAATTATGTCTTTTACAGTTGCCTCGGAAGGATTATAACTGATGATAATCCTCTTCATATTCTGCTCATCGAATCGCACATCAAGTACGCCTGACACGGTTCTGACACTAGCCTCGACCCGAGGCTGACAGTCATCTCAGTAGATAGTAGAAACTTCAAGAGTCAGGCTGCTTATAGAAGGGACATCGGCGACGGCGTTATTTTTTTCCGAAACAGCCGGTGTACTGCCACAGGCTATGGCTAATCCGGATACCATTACTAACACAATTAGAACTGCAAACCTCATCCTTTTTCTCCCGTTAACAACCAATATTCAATTCAATTATACTATAGGGCGCCTTACTGCTCCAGCAGTTCGCTGGTTGTTTTCTGAACGCTGGCCTGTCCCCATAAAGGATACTGGTTCTCAGGTTACCAGATAAGAATAAGGCGCAAACCTGACATTTTCAGGCCCTTTGATACTTTCTTCAACATCCAGGGTTATCTTCTTAAGATTTGCGGCAAACTTTCGTTCGATAACCAGAATTGCTGAACCCTCATATTTCACTATTTCATCACCGGGCATTTCTATGTCTATGCCCAAACCCAATTTCCCCTGACCGCTATCCATTACCCGGAGAAGCCCCCCTGGAAAATCTACATTTGCATTTAGTATTTGTTGCAACGTTTGTTTAGCCCGCTCAGTTATCTTTATCACGCTTCTCCCTCCTATTTAGTATAACGGCGAAATCGGGTTTTTGTTACTTCGATTATTTTTTGATATAGATTCCAAACACCTTATAATTAGAGTAATAGTCATATACACTGTCAGTGGTGGGTGGTACGTGAAGGAGTTTTGAGGATGAAGGCTTCTATCTATCGCCTGTACCAATTGAAAAATGGCCTGTTAAAGAAACCGGCCGTACAGCTGGTGGTACGTACCGCCAGGCAACTAGGACAGGATAATGCCACCGATATGGCCGGCAGCATCGCTTACTTTGGCATTTTATCGATTTTTCCTCTATTGCTCGGAATCATCTCGATTCTTGGTTTCTTCCTGCCTTCGGACGTCGTACAAAAACAGGTATTTCAATTTATTGAAGCAAATCTACCGGCATCGATTGATCTGGTCGGACAAAATATCAGTCATATCATCAGGCTGAGAGGCACGGTTGGTATTGCCAGTCTGCTGGGTCTATTTTGGAGCGGGAGCGCCATCTTCGGCGCCATCGGTAGAGTGATGAACAGGGCGTGGGGCATCCAAAAGCGGCGACCGTTCTACCTCAGAAAGTTAAGGAATACTATTTTAGCCTTAGGGACCAGTATTCTCTTTTTCCTGTCACTGGGGCTTACGAGCTTTTCCGCCATTATTCCGTTGACGGAATTACGAGTTATGGAGAGATTTATGTCGCTGGTCAGCCCGCCACTCGGGTTATTAGTCACTTTCACCGTATTCTCGCTGATATATATGTTTATGCCCAACATTAAGACACCCTGGCGTCATATCTGGCCGGGGGCGCTTTTTACGGCGATTCTTTTTGAAACCGTTAAGAACCTGTTTATCTATTACCTGGCGAATTTTGCCAGCTATG
This sequence comes from uncultured bacterium, assembly GCA_965369965.1. Taxonomy (GTDB): domain Bacteria; phylum Chloroflexota; class Dehalococcoidia; order Dehalococcoidales; family RBG-16-60-22; genus JACZSH01. The sequence continues at coordinate 10,690 of CBDUSH010000046.1, forward strand.
AGCTGGTTTATGGTTCGCTGGCTTCGGTCATTATCTTGCTTGTCTGGATATACCTTTCGGCATATATCCTCATTATAGGCGCTGAATTCATCTCTGAATATAGTCGTATGCACGGTAGTTCCGGTCGAAGCGCCCCTGAGCATTGTTAATCTTGATGCTGACCCGTTGCTGAGGCCAAAACACCCATAATAACCCGGGAAGCGGTCTCCTTTGGGTGGGCAGGTCGCTTAAAATATTCGCGTTGCGCAATTTCAGACTGAAACAAGGATTCTGTGCTTTACATGACCTGGGTAACAAGTGTTGACGTTGTGCTTCATTACGAATCAACGCGGCACATAGCATAGCGATTTTCGATGGTATTAGCTAACAATAATACAGGACGTAAAATTGACACGAGTTATTATTCGTTCGCTTCTGCCTGCGGGATAACTATCGACAGTCTCTTCAAGCGCTCGGTAATCTCTTCAAAATAAATCGCGTCATTGTTGATTACCTCACTGTACTTCGCAATCAGGATTGCCATGTCTGCCATGGTGTTTTCGCTGTCCTGGATGGTAACCAGGTATTCTTCATAGGCCAAATTCAGGTTATGGTCAATAAATTCGGATTGTTGATTGATGACCTCAGTCTGCTGGTTTATGACGGCTGTTTGCTGGCTGATAGATTCCCGTATGATGGTATTTTCCAGGGTCAAAACGGAAATCTTCTGCTCCATGACGGTAAAATAATAGCCGGCTGCCGCCAGCCCGACGATTAAAAATACGGTAAGAATACTATTCCAGATTAACAGTCCTTTGGGCATGCAGTTACCTTTCTGTTTCGAGTATACCATATCGCGAGCCTGCTCACCGGTAAGACACCAGACGAAATGGATGAATCAGGTAACTTGCCGGAGCCGGAGCTTGATAACCCCGTCAGGCGGTTACCCGTTATTTTCGCCGCCTCCATAAAAGGCAACCCCCGGGATGCTTACTTGCTACCCCGGGGGTTAGTATTACTGAAGTTGTCAATATTATTCGCGTCGGAAAGCTACCAGCCAGAGAACCAGGCCGACGACTATTGTTGCGGCCATGGCTATCGCGCCCAGTAACCACCAGTTCACCACTGGTACCGGTGCCGGCGCTGGTGGCGCCGGAATAACCGTCGGTGCCATTGGTGCCGGTGCCGGCGCGGCCGGCAGTTCGATTGACCAGGGCGAGGGCACGATTATCGGCTCACGCGCCACTACTGCTCCTGTAACAGTAAACTGACCGGTCAGGCCGTTAATGTCTACGTTATAAGTTC
>CBDUSH010000047.1:0-11902 GCA_965369965.1 uncultured bacterium
GACCATATCGTCATCGGCGATAACCGGTTTTTCAGTTTCGCCGGGGAGGGACTGATTGAAGAATATGAGTTGGCTTACCTGAAATTGAAATTAAGAGGTGCCTCGGAGGCAAAACGCAGACCCTATCGGGCCAAGCGGTCTCCCCTGAATCCGTTTAAGTTGACATAAAACCTAATCAAACGGTAGTCCGGTCGGGTTTTCCAGCCCAAGCAGACGCCGCTTCAAATCCAGTCCGCTGCTGAAACCACCCAGTTTACCGCCGCCGGCCAGCACCCGGTGGCAGGGAACGATAACCGGTAAAGGGTTTTTGCCAAGCGCCTGTCCCACCGCCCGTACCGCCTTCGGGTTACCCATTTGCCGGGCTATCCAGCCGTAACTCTGTGTCTGCCCATAGGGAATAAGTTTGGCGGTTTCCCACACTTTACGCTGAAAAGGCGTCCCCTTCGTTAGGTCCAGCCGGTCCGGAAAATCGATAACACGGCCGCTGTAATAAAGCCTGAAACGGTTCATTAAATCCTGGAAGAGGTCAGGCGACTGTATACCCCGGCCGGGTATGTCTTTAAGCCGTTCCCGGATTTCCTGCGCCGAAGGGCGGGGCAGAATAATGCGCGTCAGGCCGTCGGCGGTACCCGCGATACCCGCCCACCCCATGTCGGTATTGAAGATGATATAGTTTAACTGCCCGTCCATAGCTTACCTTCGGGGCTGGCTTTAAGACTTGTCCGGTTGCCGGCGTCGCTGAATAGTGGCTCCCAGGACAATCAGTATAGCGCCGATAATTATACTGGCCACTACCTTGAGTAAGAGCGGGAAATCCATGGAGAGAAAGAAGGCGAACGTATACAGAGCGGTGACGTAAGCAATGGCCCGGGTAACGGCGTGCGCCCTGACCGTTCTCTCTCTGATTGCCCGGTAGATAAGCCAGCCGATAAAGGCCAGCGAAGACAGTACCGCAACGGCGGTCAACATTTTATATCACCACCCTATGGCTTCAAAATATTTGCTCAGGAAAGCGAACATAGCCACCGTTACCAGCAGGGAAAGCAGCTTGCCCGCCTCGGACAGGTTTTGCACGTAAGTGGCCGCCAGGTAACCGACCCCGGCCAGGCTGAACAGGATGCCGAAACCGAACAGCACATATTCAAGTTTCATCTTTTATTACTCCGAAAAATCATCTTACTCTTACCGGAGCCGGAGGTGGTTTTATTAAATCCGGGTAGGCAACGGGGTTAATCCTCAGGATAATGTTCCGCTCTATCCCCGCCCTTTTTATCCTTACCGTGTATTCGTAGCTTTGCTCCGGCAGGGCATCCGGCAGCAGAACCTCCGCCGCGTCCACCACCCAGGTTATTTCCTGTTTATCGAAGGCATTGATAAATACCGGGTACGTCCCGAGGTCGCTTATCTTTTCCTGGCTGCGCCAGACGGATACTTCAACATTTGCCGAATAAGCGGCAAAACGGCGGTTGTCCACCTCATAACGGAAGAAAGTTTTTTCGTCGCGGTTCACCCCGGCTGACCAGTAATTGTCGCTGTATCGCCAGGCATCGGCGCTTATTTTCTGCTCGCGTTCACCGGTGGTAAAGTAGACGGTATCATAAACGCCCATATACCCGTCGACGATGAAGATGGCGATGAGGCCGAGAAAGCAGGCCAGGGTCAGGTATAAAAACAAATCTCTGTGCTTGGTCGCCATAGGTTCCTGCCTGTCCCCCGTTTAATATACCCGTTAATTCCATGATAACACGGGTCACCGTGGAATACTACGGATTGATTATTCCAGTTCCGGCTCGATAAGTCCGTAATTTCCGTCCCGCCGCCGATACAACAGGTGAAGCTCGGCCGCCTCGGCATTGAAGAAAAGGAAGAAATCATGTTCCAGAAGCTCCATCTGTTTAATGGCGGTGGGCAGAGACATCGGCTTGACGATAAAACGTTTCACCTCAACCACTTTGGGCGTTTTCAGGCTGCTTTCATCGGCTGGCGGTTCGCCGCGGGCAAATGAGCTGCCTCTCCCCCGGTCATACAGTTTTTCCTTGTAGTTCGCCAGCTGACGCTTCATCGTTGCCGCTGCCTTGTCAACCGCCTGGAACAGGTCGCTCCCCCGTTCCTCGCCGTGGAACCGCGTGCCGGCTCCGGCCACTGTCACCCGTACCACCAGGTGCTGCTGGGGAGACTTTGTCTTTTCCTGCGTGATTTCCACTTTTAATTCGGTAATTTTTGGCACCCGTTGATTCAGCTTGCCCAGCTTGCGCTCCACGTATTCACGTACCACCGGCGTTAGCTCTACATTTTTGCCCGTGATCTGCAACTCCATCTTCGCCCTCCTGTTAATCTCTTCAAATCTCTCTGGCGACCACCAGTCCCCGGACGGAGGCCGCTCCATGCGCTTTCAGGGCGGCGGCACAGGCATCCAGGGTGGCCCCGGAGGTGGCAACGTCGTCGATGAGCAAAACGTGCTTGTCTCGCAGCCACTGCCCGCGACAGGTAAAAGCGCCGGACACACTTGCCCGTCTTTCCTCTACGGTGGTTGTTTTGGCCTGTGGCGGCCTGTGTTCGCGTCGGGTAAGGCAGTCCGCCACCACCGGTAAATTGATAAGCTTACCCAGTTCTCCGGCCAGCAGGGCGGACTGGTTATAACCCCGCTCCCTTATTCGTTTCGGGTGCAGCGGTACCGGTACCAGCCCGTCGGCCGGCAAATAATTATCGTTGAAGTAGTCACCCAGGAGCCTGGCCAGAGGTTTGGCCAGTGCCCGTAAATTCTGGTATTTTAACTGGTGGATGGCCTGACGCATCACACCGGTGAATTGAAAAGGGGAACGGATACTGTCGATTTCACCGTGCCCGCCGACACACTGCGGGCAGAGTATACCGCTGGCCTGGTGTCGCCCGCACTGGGGACAAAGCGGCGGCGTAATTCGGGAGAGTGACTTACGGCAGGCAGAGCAGATAAAACTGCCTTCCCGCCCGCAACCGACACAATATCGCGGAAACAACAAGTCAAGTGCTACCCTCTTTAGTTTGGTTACCTGAGGAAGCACGGTTATCACCTGCGCCTGATATTTTCAGATTAAGCTATTGGCGGGAGCGACCGGTGTGAAGCGTTCCGTTCAAAATGGGTTCGTTAAGATAAACGTCACCATTCCTGATTTTCAGATTAAAGCCGCAATCGGGATTGGTGCAAACCCACGCTTTATATTGAATAGTGGCGCCCTGACTTCCGAAATCAGACAGTGGCACCAGGTCACCTGACTGGCATTTCTGGCATTTCGGTAAACTGGATTGTTCCATGAAGTCCTCCTCCCAACCTGAATTGTGTTTCAGTATACAACTAATCAATATTCGTTGACAAGCGTCCGGTCAGCCTTGCCGAATTAATACAACTGTAAATAGCCCCCGTTCCGGTGAGCTGGCTTTTCATCAGGTTAACCGCATCGACGTTGAAGGCATAGGCGGCGGTAAAGCCGGTACCGGCGATAAGCCGCCCGAAACTGAATAATTCATCCGCTGAAGCCTGTTCACGGACACGGGCCAGGGTCAGGTGAGGCGAAAACGGCCGCGCCTCAGGGGTAAAGCCGAAGGGCGCCAGGCGGGATTCGATGCTTTTCTGGAGTTGACTCAGCCTGGCCAGTTCTCCGCTGACGCCCACCCAGACTACCCGCACCCGTTTCAGGTCAGGGAAAACTCCCAGCCCCCTGACTTCCAGGCGAAAGGGCGGTATTCCCCGCGCGGCGTCGGCCATCGCTCCGGTGACAGACTCTGTTTTGTCGGCCGGGATGCTGCCCAGAAACTTCAGGGTCAGGTGAATATTTTCCGGGTTCACCCATTTCACCGGGGCATGGCCGCCGGCTTTCAGCTCGTCCTGAAGACGGCTGAGTCCCTTTCTTACCTCAGCCGGCAGTTCAATGGCAATGAAGGAACGGATTGATTCCAAAGCGGTTTTTACCTTTCCTTTTGGGAATGACCGGTTTCATCCTTGTCGATGTCTCACTTTTCGTCTCCGGCGGAAGCTGGTTCAAATACCGAACAGGCGGCGGGCATTACCGGACAGAATCAGGTTTTTATCTCCTTCGGCTAATCCGGTGTCGCTGATTTCCCGGAGCGGACGGGATTGCGCCATCAGGGGGTAGTCACTCCCGAAGAGAATTTTGTCGGCGCCCACCAGCTGGCGGGCGATGTCATAAATCCGGGGGCGGTACAGAAACGGCGAAGCGGCCGTATCGAAATAGACGTTCTTCATTGCTTCCCTGACTTCCGGCATCAGGGCGTAGAAAGGCAGCCCGCCCCCCCAGTGAGCGCATATCGTCGTCAAAGAAGGATACCGCGTGATAAACGGGTAGAGTTCTTTCGGGGTTGTGGCGCCCTTGCCCGGATATTGATGACCGGCCGGTTCCGAGGCATGAATAAGTAAGGCCAGGCGGTGCTTCAGCATCGATTCGACAAAAACCGGCATCGCCTCGTCATCGGTGAGATTGAACATCTGCGTATCCGGCCTCAGTTCGCCGATACCCCTGGCTCCGGCACGGGCGCAGCGCTCGATTTCGGTAACAGATTCCCGGAGGAACTTTGGCTGGACGGCGCAGAAGCCGATGAGTCGGTCCGGGTAGCGGGTGATGGATTCCAGGATGTAATCGTTGGTTTCCGCGCAAAGTTCGTGGGTTGTCCAGCCGATATTGGCAATAACCGAGACGTCAATCCCGGCAGCATCCATGCTCTCGATAAGTTCCTCGGCGGTGGCCAGCCGGGCTTTTTCCGCGGAGTAGAGAACGGCGAAACAGGCGTCCCGGTCGATATACTGGCGGCGGTTATTCTTTATTCGCGGCGAAAAGACGTGGGTATGGCAGTCAATAATCATCACTTGTTTTCCGCCGGATAAATCACGTTAATCCCGGTGCCCGGTTCCCCGTTGCCTGGGTTAGGTGGACGGCGATTCCGAAGGAGTCTCGGCAGCCGGTGCTGCCGCCTCTTCCGCTGGCGCTACCTCGGTGATTTCCTCTTCTTCCGCCTTCATCTGGGCATGGCTGATCTTGACGACCAGCTGTTCCGGGTCGGTATGGACGATGACGCCCTCACCGAGGACAATGTCCTTAACGTGGATAGCCTGCTCGATGTCTTCCAGCGAACTGAGGTCGACTTCTATCTGAGGCGGAACGCTGCCCGGCAGGCACTCGACATTCAGGCTGGCGACACCGTGAGCCACCATGCGTCCCTTGGTTTTTAGCGCCGGGGCTTCACCCACCAGGATGATGGGGACGTCAATGACTATCTTGGCGCCTTTCTTCACCTGGTAAAAATCAACGTGGAGTATTTGCTGTGTCACCATGTCCTGCTGAATTTCGCGGACCAGGACGTTCCTGGAGTGCTTTTCACTATCTACTTTAAGGCTGATAATCTGGGTTCTGCCGGACCGGGCCATTAAACGCCGCAGCTCGGCGGTGTCACACTGCAGTGCCAGCGACTCGAAACCGTGCCCGAAAACGTGGGTGGGGGTGATGCCGTCACGGCGTAGAAACCGGTTCTTTTTGCCCACTGTATCCCGGGGGCTGGCTTTTAACTTTAAATCATCCACTTGCTTTTTCCTTTTCCCGTTCTATGCCCCCATTTAAGCACATTTCAGGTTGAAAAATCAAATGTCCGTACGCCGCCGGGGGGAACTGTCCGCCGGTTAGTCGAGAAAGCTGACCCGGGATGACGGCCTTTTTCTAATATCTACCTCTATGCCGGCTTCCCGGAACAGTTCGGTAAATGAATTGTCGTTGTAACTGCCGAAAGTGACCAGCCGCGTTATCTTGGCGTTTACCAGCATCTTGGCGCACAGATTGCACGGGGTATGGGTCGCGTAGATGGTGCTCCCTTCAAGACTGACTCCGTGCAGGCTGGCCTGGATGATTACGTTCTGCTCGGCGTGGATGCCGCGGCAGATTTCATGCCTGGTACCGGATGGAATCTTCAGTTCATCCCGCAGACAGCCCAGTTCCAGGCAGTCCCTGGCGCCGGAAGGCGCCCCGTTGTAGCCGGTGGACAGTATGTGCTTGTTCCGCACCGCCACGGCGCCCACGTGGTGACGGAGGCAGGTAGCCCGCTCGGCAACCACGGCGGCAATTTTCAGGAAATACTCGTCGCTGTCCGGCCGGTTCAATCTTTTCATCTTAATGCGGAGATAATTCTTTCCGTCTCCTTTCTCAGGACGGCGATTGAAGACTCGTTCAGGATGGTAAAGTCAGCCAGGGCAATCGGGCCGCCCTTGTTGCTGTTCTCTATTTCCGCCCGGTCACGGCTGGCGGCTTCTTCCCGTGTCAGCGGGCGGTTGTGGCGGCTGCCGAGGCGGGCGTGCCTCGTCGCCGGTGATACCCAGACGGCCACCACGCAAAAATATTCGCCGTAATGCTGCTTCAGAAAAACATATTCTTCCCAGGAATAGAGCCCGTCAATGACCACGTTTGATTGCTTTCGGGCGGCGTCAATCCTGGGCTGGTTAAGCTTGGCGTAAGCCGACATGCCGTGTTCTTCCCGGAGCCGTTCCCTGACGCTTCGCTCGTTTTCTTCGGTCAGTTCCAGGCCGCTCTTCTTTACTTCCTGGTCGGTAACGTCACCGAATCTTATCCGGATAAAACCGCTTTCTTCAAAAACCCGGGCAACCTCTGATTTACCCGCCCCGGGCATGCCGACAATCGAGACAACTTTCATTATCCGAACCTCATCATGGCTGTATTATACGGGGACAGGCGGCAAATGGCAAAAAAGAAACACCGGCCAGTGATTTTGTATTTTACCCTGGATATTGTAAGCTGGGGACAGGGATGTTTCCCGGAAAGCGAGCGCTGACCTGACGTGAACTGGACAAATATTGCCATATTGAGCGCCGCCATCTTCGGCGTTATCAACGTCATTGACAGTCATCTCCTCGCCAAACGTATGCCCAGCCTGAGAGCCTTCCTGCTGCCACTGGTCTTTATTCACACTTTTTACGGCTTGGTGTTTTTGTATTTGTTTCCGTTTCCCGGCGGTATCGGCTGGTGGCCGCTGACGGCCGCCTTCGGCTCGGCAACAATCCGCCTCTCCGGGGCGATAGTCATGCTGCATTACATGAAAAAAGAAGAGGTATCGCGGGTTATTCCCATCGTCTACAGCTACCCGATTTTCGTAGCCCTCATCGCCATGCCCCTGCTTGGAGAATCCCTCAGCTATGCCCAGTGGCTGGCGATAGTCATCGTGGTGGCCGGAGCCGTCGTCGTATCGTTCCGTCAGAGTCCCTTCGGGTCTACGCACTGGCTGGGCAGGTCGTTTTTCGCTCTGGTGGGCGCCAGCCTGCTTTTTGCCCTGGCGGACATCGGCAGCAAATACGCCCTGGGTTACATTTCTTTCTGGAACATGTTCTCCGTCAATGCTTTCTGTATCGCCGGTGTTTTCGCCGCCGTCTCGTTACGCCCCCGTATTTTCCGGCAATTGAAAAATATGAAAAACCGGAACCGGACACTGGGACTGCAGATGTTCAACGAAACCCTGACCCCGATAGCCATAACCACGTCCTACTGGGCGCTGGCAAAGGGGCCGGTGTCACTGGTTTCCACCCTGGTCAGCACCCGCCCGATATTCGTGGTGCTCTACGCCTTGGTCCTGGGCCGTTTCCTGCCGGAATTCCTGGTCAAATCACCCGCCAGCCGGGTTATGACGGTCTTGCGTCTGGCGGCTATTGCCATGATCGTCGGCGGCATCGCTCTTATCTACCGGTCCTGACCCGCCGTGCCGCCGGAACCGCTCCCGGGCTGTTTCCCGCCGTCGTTTATTATCCCCGGCATCCCCTGTGTTATAATTTGAGCAACAGCGTCGGTACCCGGATAAAGTCATGCCTGAAGCATTCAATTTAGCGGAAACCATTGAGCGGCAGCTGCCGGAAGAACTGGTGGAATTTTTGCGCCTGGCCGGTGAGGCCGCCCAAAGTTCCGGACAAAAGCTGTATCTGGTCGGCGGCAGCGTCCGTGACCTGCTCCTGGGCAGGCCCGCTTCAGACCTGGATCTGGTGCTGGAAGGTGATGCCATCGGTCTGGCGCGGCGCCTGGCGGGTGTCGGTGGCGGTAAAATAACGGCTCACCCCCGCTTCGGCACGGCCAGCCTGCAGTGGAATAAATGGAAAGTTGACCTGGTCACGGCCCGCCTGGAGACCTATCAGCAGCCCGGTGCTTTGCCGTCGATCAGCCCCGGTTCCATCAGGGACGACCTCTCCCGGCGTGACTTTACCATCAACGCCCTGGCGGTTGAGCTTGGCTACGGCCATTACGGGCGGCTGCTCGATATTTACGGCGGGAAAGAAGACCTGCGGCGGAAGTATGTCCGTGTGCTCCATGAAAAGAGTTTTATCGATGACGCCACTCGTATCTGGCGCGCTTTACGCTACGAGCAGCGGCTGGATTTTCAGCTGGAGCCGGATACCCGGCGCTGGCTGGAACGGGACCTGTCCTATCTGGAAAGCGTCAGCGGTGACCGCATACGGCATGAACTGGAACTGGCTTTAGAGGAGGAAAACCCGGAAAAATTACTGCGCCGCGCCGGTGAACTGGGGGTGCTGGCAAAAATACATCCTTCCTTGCAGGCTGATGGCGGGCTGGCCGGCAGGTTCGAGCGGGCCCGGCAGCGTAACGTGGCCGGGGTGACACCGGCCGGGCTTTACCTGGCTCTGCTCGTCTATTCGTTGAACCGTCCGGAAACCGAACAGCTCATCGCTTATCTCCGCCCCCGCAAAGTGACCGCCCGGACGCTTCGGGACACCCTGGCGTTAAAGGATAAACTGGCTATGCTGGCGGATGAGGGGCTGCCTGACAGCCGCCTTTACGCGCTGCTTCAGGGATTTTCAAATACGGCTGTCATGGCCGGTGCGCTGTCCTCCGATTCGGCGCTGGTATCCCGGCGGCTGGACCGCTATCTCGGCAAGCTACGTTCGGTAAAGCCGGTACTTGGCGGTGAAGACCTGAAAAAAATGGGGGTGGCGTCCGGCCCCGCCATCAGGGAGATATTGAGTACCCTGCTCGATGCGCGGCTGGACGGCAAGGTAACCACCCGGCAGCAGGAAGAAGCGCTGGCCAGGCGTCTGGCCGGGTAAAGGAGACCGTGGTGAGGGCGGGCAAAAGACATTTTCTTTTATTGTTAGTGTTGCTTACCGGGCTGGTGTCTCTGGGTTGGGGTTTATCGGCCAGGTTCAACTCGGTGGCCGTTATCGGTTACTCTTTTAAGGTCGGTATCCCCGGTGAGCCGGAGCTGACACTGGCCGTCCCCATCCCTTTACCGGACTACCGCCACTACCGGCAAAAACCCCGCCCCGCCTATGCCGATAACCTGACCTGGAATGAAATGGCCGTGGAATATCTGGACGACTCTATCGCCATTGCCACCGACCCCGGTGATGACGCCGTTATTGACAGCGCCGCCCGGCAGTTCGAGGCGGCCGCCCTGGCCGGTAATCTCGATTCCGGGGAAGTCGTCGAACTCGTCCTCAAATTCGCCCAGAGCCTGACCTATGCCACCGATAACGTCAGCACGTCCTTTGACCAGTACCCGCGCTATCCGCTGGAAACCCTCTTCGAGCAGACCGGCGATTGCGAGGACACGTCCCTGCTGGCGGCGGCGATTTTAACCGAAATGGGCTATGACACCGCCTTTATCCTCTTCGAGGAATTCGACCACATGGGACTGGGTATCCATTTCCCGCCGGAACCGGAAATCAAAATGCACGGTAACTCCTGGATTTACGGTGACAGTGACAACGTCGTCGCCGCCGGTGAACGCCGGTACTGGTATCTCGATACCAGCGGAAAACGGGCGATGGGCTGGGCGCCGCCGGAATACAGCCAGACCCCGGCTTACATTTATCCGGTCGGCGGGTAATGGCCGGAGAGCGTCTCCACCAGATAGGTCTCCATTGACTGGTTTTTACAGCGGGTATACAGGTCTTCGGCGCCGGTTCTGTCTGCCAGCAGCGTGAACAGGGACGGCCCTGATCCGGCCAGGTGAAGGTTTTCCGCGCCCAGTTTCAGGATATGGTCTCGGTACACCCGGAGTTCCGAAAAACGGCTGAAAGCTACGTTCTCGAAAGTATTGAACAGCGCCGACGGTTCTTTCCCTTGTCTCAGTTCGTCGGCCAGCCGCTGGGTGATAAGCCCGTCGGTGAAGTGGCTGGCTTGAAGGCGGGCGTACATCCGCCCCGTCTTGCCGGGCAAGCGGGGTACGTCGGGCACCACCAGCACCACCCACCGGCGGGGAAATGACGGCAGAGGAGTTACCTTTTCCCCCCTCCCCTCGGCCAGTGCCGTGCCGCCGTGTAAAAAGAAAGCCACGTCGGAGCTTATCCCGGCGGCCAGTTCCAGCAGCCTGTCCCGGGCCAGTCCCAGCCCCCAGAGTTCATTCAGCCCGCGCAGGACGGCCGCCGCGTCGCTGCTGTCGCCGCCCAGTCCGGCCACCAGGGGAATCCGCTTGCTTATTTTTATCGCCGCCCCGTGGAGACAGCCGGTGGTTTCCCGGAGCCGGTCAACTGCTTTCATCACCAGGCTTTTTTCCGGCGTCCATTCCGGCAGGTCTGACTTGACCGTCATCACCTGGCTTGTCCGGAAAGTAATGTCGTCGCACAGATTTATCGTCTGGAGAACGCTGCGTATTTCATGATAGCCGTCCCCGCGTTTCCCCAGCGCCTCAAGGGTTAAATTCAGCTTGGCCGGTGCCTGAATCGTCAGCATGACGTCTTTCCTTCCTTCGTCACAGAGAACACCCGCCAGAGCGCCGCCCACTCTTCGAGGGTCAGCGTCTCCGCCCGGCGCTCGGGCCGGATAGCCGCCCCGTCCAGCAGGGTCGCCACCGCCGGCTTGTCCAGGGCCAGTCCCTGCGCCAGCGAGTTGATGATTTGCTTGCGGGAGGCGGAAAAACCGCCCCGTACCAGGTCGAAAAACCCTTGCCGGTCGCTTACGGCTACCGCCGGTTGCCGGTAAACGTCAATCCGTAATATCGCCGAATCGACTTCCGGCGCCGGGTGGAACGCTTCAGCCGGTACGGTGTCTATTATTTGCGGGTTTCCGTAGAATTGCACACTGATACTTAACAGGCTCCGCCGGCCGGGCGCGGCGGCAATCCTCTCGGCAACTTCTTTCTGTACCATCAGTATCATTGTTTCCGGGCGGACGGAAGCCTCCAGCAGGTGACGCAGCACCGGCGAGGTGATGTAGTAGGGCAGGTTAGCCACCACCTTGTATTCGGTCGGGCCGGCCAGTAAAGCCGCCGGGTCGAGGTGGAGGATGTCGTCGTTGATGATAGTCACGTTGGTCAGGGGGGCCAGCGCCTGTTTCAGGATGCTCGCCAGTCGATTGTCCAGTTCCACGGCGATAACCCGTCCCGCCCTGCCCGCCATTTCCCGGGTGAGGATACCCAGCCCCGGCCCAATCTCCAGGATGGTGTCGGCGGGGGTAATTTCGGCGGCGGAGACGATGCGCTGCAGGACCGTCTCGTCAACGAGGAAGTGCTGCCCCAGCCTTTTCCTGGCCCTGAGGTCGAAGCGGCGCATCATTTTTTGGGTCTGGACGAGAAGTGAGTCTGTCCTCAAATAGCACCTGCCTGCGCGGAGGTAAAGACATGGCCGTGCACCCGCCCTCGACACTTCCCGGCAGCTTGCCCGAACCAGCCGGCTCCGGCCAGGTAACCCTGCGGCACCCGGAAACGACTATTTACCGCTGCTTCCTTTCGGATCTGACGGAGGTTCATAGGGTTCCGCCGCGCAGGACCCGGCCTTCAACACCACTTGACCCGGGTAGACCTGCCAGGTTAGCGCCTCAAACGGGAATTCAACCCTGCTGTAGCGGATTGCAGGTTACAGGGCACCGCTAGCTCCCCATCTAGCACGACCTAGAAAAATCCTAATCGGTGG
>CBDUSH010000048.1:0-11882 GCA_965369965.1 uncultured bacterium
TACTTTTAAATCGTGCCCTAAGTTACCGTTAGCGTTATATAAGCCTATCGGTATGAGTCGACCGTCTGATGGCCGGCTACTTTTAAATCGTGCCCTAAGTTACCGTTAGCGTTATATAAGCCTATCGGTATGGGTCAGCCGTTTTATAGCCGGTCAGCGTTTGAATCGTGCCTTAAGTTACCGCTTACGGTATAAAGGTGTCTGAATGAATCGACCGTTTTATAGCCGTTCAGCTTTTTCAGCTATTTCCGGTTTGCCTTCTCCAGTGCCATGCGAGCACCGCGGAGAAGGAATATATCATCGTTGTCTACGGAATTGAACCGGAAACCTTTTTCCAGCGCCCACTCGATGTTCTCCATATTGGCAAACATGCCGGCCGGCTTGCCGTGCCGTGCGGCTACTTCAAGCACCCGGTCAATAGCTGCCATGTAACGGGGTTCATCCCATTTCGGGGGAACGCCGAAGCCCAAGCTGACCGACAGATCATAGGGACCGATGTAGCAGGCGTCAATACCGGGCACCGCCATGATATCATCCAGGTTTTTCAGCGCTTCTCCGGTTTCAATCTGCACGGTAACCAGGATTTCATCGTTGGCGGTGGTAAAGTAATCCGGGTCAAACATCCCGGCCCGGCGTGGACCGAAGCCGCGGAGGCCCTGCGGGGGATACTTGCAAGCGCTGACCGCCTGCTCTGCCTGTTCTTTCGAATTAACCCAGGGGATGAGCACGCCGTAGGCGCCGACATCCAGGACACGTTTGATAATCACCGGGTCGTTCCATTGCGGCCGCACCAGCGGCACGCAGGGGCTCCCGTTCATCCCTTGCATCATCGTCTGCAACGTCTCAAGGCCGGTCGGTGAATGCTCGTTGTCCAGCAGGAGCCAGTCGAACCCGAGACGAGACAGCCACTCGGCAACATCAGGGTGCCCGATACTGACAAACGTCCCGATAACGGCCTCTCCCCGGTTCAATTTCTCTTTCAGCGGATTTTTCAAGTCTTCTTACCTCCAGTAAATCTTCTTCCCGCCCGTCTCCGAACGGCCCAATTTCCCGTTTATGGTAGCAAAAACGGCGCCCGCCTGTCAAAGGCATCCAGACATGGAATACTCACTATTGGTTACCGAACGGCCAGTTAATTACGCCTGATGCCATCCCCTTCTAACGGGTCATTGAAATCAGGTTAAAGATACCGGCGGCTTAAGACGAGCCGGGGCCAGGGTGAGCGATATGCTTCCCGTGTTTACGGCCGTGATTATCAGCCGCCGCGCCGGAAGCGTCCGCCGGTTCCAGGTGGTGCAACCAGCCGACCTCGTCCTTGCGGACGTCAAGGATAACAAAAGTTTCGCTCTTCCTGATACCGGGAATCCGGGCCAGGTAGCCTTTGACGAACTGGGTCAGCTCCTCCGAATTATGAAACCAGGCTCCGATAAAGATGTCGTGGTTACCGGTACAGAGCGACACGTAACGCACGTTGGGACAAGCCGACAGTGATTCTGAAATCTCATCCAGTTGTGCCAGGTCGGCTTCCAGTGCAATTATGGCCGAGATATTATAGCCCAGTTTTACCGGATTGGGAACCACGGTAAAGGTGATGGTGCCGTTATCCTGCAGGTGCTGGATACGACGCCGTATCGTGGTCTCGCTGACACCCAGCCGGCCGGAAAGCTCCAAGCTGCTCTGCCGGGCGTCCCTGGCCAGTTCTGAAATCAACTTGTTGTCCAGTTCGTCCATCGCCCGACTAGTATGGCATGGGACACGTTACATGTCAATGACAAGGGCAAACAAAACTGCCGCAACCGGGGACGATATACTCGTCCAAAATCTTAACGGGGCTGACCGGTTGCCGTTTTTCCACGGGTTAGGGCCGTTAACAGTTGTATTAGCGTAATATTAACGATAACAACGCTCTAATTTAACTTTTTTACCGATTTACGTGTCTTTTTCCAGCATGTTTTACTGTTGACAGTATAATAACGGGATTATTATACTGATATCGGGTGATAAACGGAATGCCCCAAATAGTGGCCAGCAAGGGGGTGACGGCGTTGTCAGTATCTGTACAAACCGGTTCAGGCTATATCGTCATTGATGCCGAAAAATGCAAATGCTGCAATCTCTGCCTTCACGCCTGTCCCAAGGGGGTTATCGGCCCGGCGGCAGGTATCAACCGGATGGGATACACGCCGGCAGAGGTTATCCCGGGTAAAGAGGGTGAGTGCACCGGCTGCACGGTCTGCGCCATCATGTGCCCGGACACGGCCGTTGCCGTGTATCGCCATGACCGCGTCTTGAGCCACTCAACTTTATAGCCCTCGATTTCCGGGAAAGAATTGTACGATGACAGAGAAGGTTTTAATGGCCGGCAATATTGCCATCGCCGAGGGGGCTATCCTGGCCGGATGTCAGGCCTACTTTGGTTACCCGATTACCCCCCAGACTGAGATACTGGAACACTTGTCGAAGCGAATGACGGAGATGGGGCGTGTTTTCCTGCAGACGGAAAGTGAACTGGCCGCCATCAGTATGGTCTACGGGGCGGCTGCGGCCGGCTGCCGGGCGATGACCTCCACCTCCAGCCCCGGTTTCAGCTTGAAGCAAGAAGGCATTTCCTACATGGCGGGGGCCGAACTGCCGGCCGTCATCGTCAACGTGATGCGGGGCGGCCCGGGACTGGGGAATATCGGCGGCGCCCAGGGCGATTATTTTCAGTCGACCCGAGGCGGTGGCCACGGTGATTACCGTCTTATCAACCTGGCTCCGGCTTCAGCCCAGGAAATGATGGACTTCACCATGCTCGCTTTCGAGCTGGCGGATAAGTACCGCAACCCGGTGATACTGCTTGCCGACGGCTTCCTGGGGCAGGTCATGGAGCCGGTCATACTGCGTCAACCGGTCACCGAGCTACCTCCAAAGCCGTGGGCAATCACCGGAGCCCGCGGCCGACCCAAGAACGTGATTAACTCTTTCGAGATGGTTCCGGCCGATTTCCCGCCTCGTGTCAGGCGCCTGCTGGAAAAGTTCGAGACGATTTCCGAGCACGAAGTCCGTTACGAAGGTATTAACCTGGATGACGCCTGTCTGGTGATAGTGGCTTATGGCAGTGTCAGCCGTTCTGCGCTGACGGCTCTGAAAATGGCGCGCCGGGAAGGGATACCGGTCGGGCTTTTCCGGCCAATCACCCTTTACCCGTTCCCCTACAAGCCACTGGCAGAACTTACCCGGCATGTCGACGATTTCCTGGTCGCGGAACTCAGTTCCGGCCAACTTATCGAAGATGTCCGACTGGCGATAGGTGGCGACAGGCCGATGTCGCTGGTGAACCGATACGGTGGGGTGCCTCTTACCGCCGACGACATACTGGAAGCCATCCGGAAAATAATAAAACAAACCGCCGGCAGGTAAAGAGATGATATTAGAGACTCCGGAATTTGACAGTATACTCTACCAGCGACCCGATTCTCTGGAGGATTATCCCCTCCACCTGTGCCCCGGCTGCGGCCACGGCATCGTGCACCGCCTTATCGCCGAGGTAATCGACGAAATGGGTCTCCAGGAGAGGGCCGTCTGCGTGGCCTCCATCGGCTGCTCGGTCACCTCCTATCACTATTTCAAATTTGACGGCCTGGAATCGGCCCACGGGCGCGCCCCGGCAGTGGCCACCGCCATTAAACGCTGCCACCCTGACCTCGTCCCGTTCACCTACCAGGGAGACGGCGACCTTGCCGCCATCGGCACTGCCGAGATTGTCCACGCCTGCGCCCGCGGCGAGAATTTTACCACCATTTTTGTCAACAACGCCATCTATGGCATGACCGGCGGCCAATTGGCGCCCACCACCCTGGTCGGCATGTACTCCACTTCGACTCGTGACGGACGGGAGCCAGACCGTGTCGGCTATCCCATCCGCGTCTGCGAGATGTTGTCCACCCTGGACGGCCCGGCCTACATCGTCCGGGAGTCAGTGCACCGGCCGTCCGCCGTCCGCCGGGCAAAACGGGCGATAAAACTGGCTTTCCGTACCCAGCTGGCCGGTCTGGGTCTGTCACTGGTGGAGATACTTTCTCCCTGCCCGGTGAACTGGCGACTGGAACCAGTGGCCGCACTGGAATGGATGACGAAGCACATGCTCCCCCAGTACCCGCTGGGTGAATACAAGGTTATCGACGCCGTCGCCGCCCTGAAAAAAGAGGCTGACCATGCTTGAAGAGATAACTCTGGGCGGATTCGGGGGGCAGGGGGTGCTCTTCATCGGGCGGCTGCTGGCCGAAGCCGCTTTCCGCGCAGGACACCAGGTAGTCTGGATGCCTTCTTACGGGGCCGAAAAAAGAGGCGGCACCGTCTGGTGCGATGTCACCGTCTCCGACGAGGCGATAGGCGCTCTGTTCACCACGCATCCCACGGCGGCGGTGGCCATGAATTCGGCTTCCCTGGCCAAGCTGGAGCCGATGGTGAGCAGCGGGGGGCTGCTGGTGGTCAACCGGTCGCTGGTGCCGGAAAAGGTTCAGCGAGATGACGTCCGCGCCGTCTATATACCGGCCAACGACCTGGCGGCCGGGCTGGGCAATGATTCGGTGAGCAACCTGATTATGCTGGGCGCCCTGCTCGCCGGCTGTCCGGTGGTCGCCATCTCCGGCATCTCGGCGGCCATGGGCGATATGCTGTCTAAAAACAGGGAGCGCCTGGCCATGAATGAAGCCGCCCTCGGCAAAGGCTACCACTGGACCAGGGAATATTTAGACTCAGCCGAAAACACGAAGATGGAAGACGCCCATGTTCAATGATAATACGCTCGACGCAGCCCGCCGGGGTAAGCGGCAATGGCAGGACGAGGCAGGGGAGCCAAATGATGACGCCGCGAATAACCGGCAGTTCAGCACCGTTTCCGGCCTTGATATTGCCCCTCTCTACACGCCGGAAGACATCCGGGACCTGGATTTCTCCGAAAAGATAGGTTCTCCCGGAGCCTATCCCTACACCCGTGGCTGTCAGGTTACCGGCTACCGGGGGAAAGTCTGGACTTACCGCATGTTCGCCGGCCTGGGCAGCGCCGAAGATACCAACCGGCGATGGCATCAGCTATTAGAAGAGGGCGAGACCGGCCTGAGTACGGCCTTTGATTTCCCGACCCTGATGGGATACGACTCCGATTCTCCGAAATCCGTTGCCGAAGTCGGTAAGTGCGGGGTCGCCATCGATACGCTGTCCGATTTTGAGAAACTCACCCATAATATCCCCCTGGACAGGGTGACCACGTCCATGACGGTGAACCCGCCGGCCAGTATCCTCTGGGCAATGTACCTTGTCGCCGCCGAAAAAAGGGGGGTGAGCTGGCAGAAACTGGGTGGTACCATCCAGAACGACATGCTCAAGGAGTTCATCGCCCAGAAAACCCTGATGTGCCCGCCGGAGCCTTCTATCAGATTGATAAGTGACACCGTCGAGTTCGGCACCCGTCACGTACCCGGCTGGAACACGATAAGTATCAGCGGCTATCATATCCGTGAGGCTGGCGCCACGGCAATACAGGAGCTGGCTTTCACCCTTGCCGATGGCATCGCCTACGTCCGGGACGTCCTGGAGCGTAAGAAGCTGGATGTGGACGACTTTGCCCCCCGGCTTTCCTTCTTCTTCGACTCCCATCTGGACTTTTTTGAAGAAATCGCCAAATTCCGGGCCGCCCGCCGGATGTGGGCCAGTATCATGAGAAACCGGTTCAAGGCTAAAAATCCCCGTTCCTGGTGGCTGCGCTTTCATACACAGACGGCCGGCTGCTCACTGACTCACCAGCAGCCGTACAATAACATCGTCCGCACCACTACCCAGGCCCTGGCGGCCGTCCTGGGCGGTACCCAGTCCCTGCACACTAACTCCTTTGACGAAGAGTTCGCCCTGCCCACCGAGTTTGCCGCCACCATCGCCCTGCGCACTCAGCAAGTCCTGGCGGAGGAGACCGGGGTGATCAACACCATCGATCCCCTGGCCGGCTCCTATTTTGTGGAGGCGCTGACCGACAAAATCGAGGCCGAAGCCTGGAAATACATCCAGCGGATTGATGACATGGGAGGAATGCTGGCCGCCATTTCGACCGGATTCCCCCAGCAGGAAATCGCCCGCGCCGCCTATGACTACAAACAGAAGGTCGACCGCCAGGAAAAGACCGTCGTCGGGGTCAACAAATACCTGTCCCGACAGCCGGAAACACCCATCGAGTTCCTGAAAGTCGATGAAAAGGTGGAAGCGGAACAGGTCAAGCGATTACAGGAAGTGAAGCGTACGAGGGATAACCGGAAAGTCGCCCAAACCCTGGGCAACCTGGCCGCCGCCTGCCGCAGCGACAAGAATGTGATGCCCGATGTGATTGAAGCCGTGCGGGCTTACGCCACCGAGCAGGAAATCTGTGACCTGTATCGAGAGGTCTTCGGTGAATACCGTGACCCCGGTTTTTATTAGGCTGAAGACCACTGATATTTATTCCGGGAGGCTAGATGGAGCGGGAAAAGAAACTAAGAGTCCTCATTGCAAAGCCGGGACTGGACGGCCACGACCGTGGCGCCCGGATTATCGCCCGGTGCTACCGCGACGCCGGTTTTGAAGTGATTTACACCGGGGTGCACCAGACTCCGGAACAGATTGTCAGCGCCGCCATACAGGAAGACGTCGACCTGGTCGGGCTGAGCTGTCTCTCCGGAGCGCATCGGCACCATTTCGCCGAGGTAGCCAGGCAACTCCGGGAAAAGGGGGCTGCCAACATAACCGTCATCGGTGGGGGCATCATTCCCCCGGACGACATCCCCTGGCTGATTGAGGCCGGTATCCGCCGGGTATTTACTCCGGGCACGTCTCTGGAGGATATTCTGGCCTGGACCAAGAAAAACGTGAAGCGCGCCCGCTAGCCGGCATTTCGTATCGATTGCCACAGCTTCACATCTACCGTAAAGCTCTTATCTCAATTATAAAATTTTCACATCTATTATTAAAGTTTTATCTCAATTTAAAAAATTTCGCATCTAATACAAAAGTTTTATCTCAATTATAGATATTTCGTACCTATTGCAAAAGTTTCATCAGGTCGAAGAGCGCGTAATAACCGGCCCGCCGCTTCATCTGGTAGAGTCGTCCCGAGTAGCTCTGCACCAGTGTTGCCTCGTCCGGCCCCCGGTCAATGGCGATAAAGACGGTGCCCGGTATGATACCCGTTTCCGGCTCGGCGTCAATTTCCCCCTCGATACCGATGCCGATACTGGCCTCCATTTTTTGCCTGGCCAGTGCCGCCATCGCTTTGGCCGTCTCCGCCGAATCTTTGGCCGCCACCATCGCCGGGTCAAGCCCCAGGGCAATTTTGGCTTCGTCGGAGGTAATAATCATGCCTCCCTTGAAAAAACGCTCGCTGTCACCCGCCGTACCCAGGGTGTGCGCCAGGAAACCGCCGGTAAACGACTCCGCCACCGCCAGGGAAAGGCCCCGGCCGACAAGCAGCTTGCCCACCACGCCTTCCTGTGTCTCGTCGTCGATTCCCCAGATACAATCGCCCAGTATTTCCCTAATCTCGACTTCCCGGGCCGATATCATCGCCTCCGCTTCC
Organism: uncultured bacterium; assembly: GCA_965369965.1. GTDB lineage: Bacteria > Chloroflexota > Dehalococcoidia > Dehalococcoidales > RBG-16-60-22 > JACZSH01. The sequence continues at coordinate 7,583 of CBDUSH010000048.1, forward strand.
TCAGGCCGCGCCGCCTTAGCGGCAATACGCAAGTAGATACCGTCCAGCTTGGCGTAGACCCCGATGCTCGGGTTGGTCGATGCCAGCAGATGAGCCACCATCTCGTCCACTTTGGCTTCGGAAAGGCCGAACGTCTTAATCATTCGAGAAAGGATGATCGCCCCGGTCTTAGCCTGCAGCCGGGGAAACACCTGATGAGTCCACATGTATTCCATCTCTCGGGGAGGCCCCGGCATAGACACGATTATCCGCCCATTTTTCTCCACCCACCAGCCCGGGGCGGTGCCTTGCGGGTTGGGAATGGCTTTCGCCGAGGGAATGACCGTCGCCTGACGGATATTATTTACCGTCATTTCAAGGCCGCGGCCGGCGAAGAAGCGGGTGATATCCTGTTTCAGGCCTTCATCCACGCTGAGTTCTTCCCCCATCAGGGCGGCGATAGTGTCCCGGGTGATATCGTCCTGCGTCGGGCCCAGTCCGCCGGTGGTGAATACCACGTCCGACCTTTCCCAGGCGCGTCGCAGGGTATAAGACAACCGGTCCGGGTTATCCCCCACCGTGGAGGCAAAGTTCAGGTCGATACCCAGCAGCGCCAGCTGACCGGCGATATAGGGCGTATTGGTATCGACTATCTCCCCCAGCAGCAATTCCGTCCCGATTGAAACAACTTCAGCTTTCATGTCTCATCCATTCCCCGTTTTGAGGCTACGGTTATTTTTATATAATTTATACCAAGCCGTAAAATTCAAGCCTCGTTTTTACTTCCTGAACGAAGTCCTCAACCACTTTACGGCTAGTTACAAGTATTTATGTCAAGCCGTAAAATTCAGGCCTCGTTTTTACTTCCTGAATGAAGTCCTTGACCACTTTATCGTAGTTTTCATATTGTGGTTGCCAGCCCCATTCCTGCCGCGCCCGGCTGTCATCCAGCACCTTTATCGGCAGGCTCTGCATCAGTTCCATAGCCACCGGGTCCGGTTTGTAGGTTATCTGGGCATCCGGGATAAACTTCTTGATCGTTTTTTCCAGTTCACCGGCTTCTTGGGCCGGTGATACGCCGGAGATGTTATAGCACATGGTGCCGACGTGCTCCGGTGGCGCGTAAAAGAGCATTTCAGCCGCCCGTATGGCGTCCTTAACGTAAATAACCGGTATCGCCGTCTCTTTGGTAACGAAGCACTCGAAAGGCTTACCCAGCGCCGCGTTTTCCACCATCCAGGCGTTATACTGGGTAATAGCCATCGTTTTTACACCCGGACCCATCACCGCCAGATAGCGTAACGCCCGGAAATCAAGGCCGAACTTCCGCTGATAAAACCGCCCCAGCAGTTCGCCGTAGAGTTTACCTGCCCCGTACATGTTAATCGGTCGCTGCAGCGTTTCGTCGGTGACCACTTCCCCGATACCCAGTCCGTAGGTCGCCGCCGTGCTGGAAAAGACCAGCCGTTTGACGTTAAAGAGGCGGGCCGCCTCCAGGACGTACATCGTGCCGGCCACGTTAGTCTGAAAAGAAGCCCAGGGGTTTTCCTCCGAAGGCAGACTGAGCATGGAGCCAAGGTGGAAGATGCCGGTGACCTGGTTATCCTTGACCACGTTCATTATCTCGGGCCAGATTTTCAGGTCGCCCTGCACAATCTTGACGTTACCCCTGATACCGGCGGCACGCTGGTTGTTGGGCGCGATATCAAACAGCACCACGTCTTCGCCTTTTTCCACCAGCCGGTGCGCCAGACCGACGCCGATAAAGCCAGTCCCGCCGGTAATTAAAATAGACACAGGTTCACCTCCTGAATTTTTTCCAGGCCGCTTCGCTTATTCGGGCAGCTTGTCCTTACCGGCAATCTCCCGGAGCAGGTTAATAAAGTAGACAAAGTTTTCAAACGGAACGTCCGGCGGAATACCGTGGTCCAGGCCGGGGAAGAAGGCACCGGTCTCCACCAGGTAGGGCACTTTGGACATGACTTCGGCACGGAGCGCCTCTTTCCCCTTGAGGAAAGCCCGTTTGTCAATGTGCCCGCCCAGGATAATGTCTTTGCCGTATTTCTTCCGCCAGGCGATGCCGTCATTCCGGGCGGCCACCTCCAGCGGCCAGGGGAAATTAATCCCGTATTCCATCCAGATCGGTATCAGTTCATCCACGTTACCGTCGCTATCGATGTGGATTACCTCGATACCCTGGCTGTGCAGGAAATCGGTAATCTTCTTGTAGCGCGGTCCCATGAATTTCCGCACCATGTCCGGGGAAATCAGAGGGCCGGTCTTGTAAGCCATATCTTCCCAGAAACGGACGAAGTCAACCCGCAGGTCTTTCAGCGTCCGCTTGGCAACACCCAGCACCATGTTAAGGACCTGCTCCATCATGTCTTCCACCAGGGCAGGGTCGTCGTAAAACCAGTAGAGCAGCCTTTCCATGCCTGCCCATTCCCGCAACACCCCGAAAAAACCCGCCAGCAGCAGCAGGGTTGGCACGTCATCGCTGTTTCTCTGTGCCACGTAGGCATCCCAGTTGGCCGGCCAGCGCCCCGGCGTATCCGGGTCGAGCCTTTTTTTATACTCTTTCCAGGTCGCCCAGTCTTTTACCGGATGGTCAATGAACTTGGGCATCGCCAGGGGGTGAGACTTGGAGACTTCCACAGTCTGACCGCCGAAAGTGATTTCTACCCGGTGACGCTCATCCTCCCGGATAATTTTCCGCTCGAAGACAGGCACAATCGGCGGCGTAATGAGATAATGGCCCGGGCCCGGCTGCGAAGGGTCTTCCTTCAAATCGGCCCGGTTTACCCCGCCCACGATTTCCTGCAAGCCGCGGATGCGGTCGAGTTGAAAATAATCCCTGAAACCATCGGCGGTCAGTATTTCCTTGGGGGCGCCATTTTGCACCCACACCGCCGGTGTCTCCGACCAGTACCGGTTAAACCAGTCATCTATCGGCACGTATCCCAGTTTTTCGCCGCGGCAGACGGCCAGGAACCTTTCCCGATTGGGCATAGGCGTACTTGACTTAATCATCAAGATCCTCCTCGGTAACGTTTAAGATATCCGGCGGCTCCGGCTATTCGGGCAGCTTGTCCTTGCCGCCGATTTCCCGCAGCAGGTTGATAAAGTAGCGGAAGTTTTCCAGCGGGACGTCAGGCGGAATGCCGTGGTCCAGACCGGGGAAATAACCGCCTTCTTCCAGCAGGAAGGGCACTTTGGCCATAACCTCCTCGCGGATGGCGTCTTTACCCTTGAGCAGCGCCCGTTTGTCGATATTACTGGACAGTATCAACTGCTTGCCGTACTTCTTCCGCAGCGCCACGGCGTCCATGCCGGCGGCAACCTCCAGCGGCCAGTGGAAATTAATGCCGACCTCCAGCCAGAGGGGTATCAGTTCATCGATTTTACCGTCGCAATCGACATGGAGAACGTCAATGCCATTACTGCGCAGAAAATCGGTAACCACCCGGTAGCGGGGTATCATAAATTTCCGGAACATGGCCGGGGAAATCAGGGGGCCCGTCTTATAAGCCATATCTTCCCAGAACCTGATACAATCAATACGCATGTCCTTGACCACCCGCCGGGCGATACCCATCATCATGTAGAGCATCTGGTCCATCATATCTTCCACCAGGTTGGGGTCATCATAAAAGGTGTAGAGAAGCTTTTCGACTCCCATCCACTCGCGCAGAATGCCGAAAAACCCCTCCAGCATCAGCAGGGTGGGGGTATCTTCGCCGTTGACCTTGTCCACAAAACCGTACCAGTCTTTGGGCCAGCGCTCGGCGGTATAAGGATCAAGTAATTTGCTGTATTCTTTCCAGGTCGCCCGGTCTTTCACCGGATGCTCCAGATATTTGGGCATCCGCCAGGGGAATTCCTTGGATACCTCCACCGTCGCCCCGCCGTGAGTCAGTTCTACCCGATGGCGGGCATCCTCACGCAGCACCTTTTTCTCAAAAACGGGCATAATCGGCGGCGTAACGTGGAAACCTTCCCCGGCTTCCGTCTCCGGCAGGTCGGTGCGGTTATGTTCGGAAACTATTTCCTGCAAATTGTGGATGTGCTCGAATTGAAAATATTGGTTAAAACCTTCCGGAGTTAAAATCTCTTTGGGGGCGCCTTGTTTCACCCACGCCGCCGGTGTCTCCGCCCAGTATCGGTTGAACCAGTCGATGATGGAGACGTCATGCGGTCTTTCAAAATGGCATATCGCCAGGAAACGGTCTCTATTGGGCATTGGTTTATTTGAATCGTCCATCACATTACCCCTTTATAAACTCATCAATCGAACCGCTTCATCAACCGCCGAAGCACAGTC
>CBDUSH010000049.1:0-11814 GCA_965369965.1 uncultured bacterium
AGGCCCGGCAGGAGGCGATTACTACGGAACTATTGGATATTGCGGGCGGAGCGGCGGCTCTGTCTTAAACAGGAGGTAATAATGGCAAAAGGCAAAGTGACCCAGGTGATTGGCACGGTGGTTGACGTGGAGTTTCCACCTGAGGAATTGCCGGTGCTTTTTAATGCCCTGGAAGTAGACACCGGGGGCAGTAAAATTGTGCTCGAGGTTCAGGAGCACATGGGTAATAACTGGGTCAGGTGCCTGGCGCTATCCCCCACCGATGGCCTGGGCAGAGGCGCCGAGGCGGTGGATACCGGGGCGGCGGTGTCCGTGCCGGTGGGCAAGAACACGCTCGGACGCCTTTTTAACGTGATGGGTGAACCGCTGGATAACCTCGGCCCGGTGCAGGCCACGGAACACTGGCCGATTCATCGCCTGCCCCCCTCTTTCGAGGAACAGGAAACGACCACCCAGATGCTGGAGACGGGACTCAAGGTTATTGATCTGATTACGCCCTTTACCAAGGGAGGCAAGATCGGCGCTTATGGCGGTGCCGGGGTGGGCAAGACGGTCATCATCCAGGAACTTATCCGTAATATCGCCACCATGCACGGCGGGTTCTCCGTCTTTACCGGTATCGGGGAAAGGTCTCGTGAAGGCAATGACCTGTGGCACGAGATGAAGGAATCGGGGGTGATTGATAATACGGTCATGGTCTTCGGCCAGATGAATGAGCCTCCCGGTGTCCGTCTCCGGGTAGGGCTGACCGGCCTGACCATGGCGGAATATTTCCGTGACGTCGAACGGCAGGACGTGCTCCTGTTCATTGATAATATCTACCGCTATACCCTGGCCGGCATGGAAGTCTCCGCTCTGCTGGGGCGTATGCCTTCGGCGGTGGGTTACCAGCCCACTCTGGCCACGGAGATGGGGGAACTCCAGGAAAGAATTACATCCACCAAGAACGGCTCCATCACCTCTTTCCAGGCTATCTACGTTCCGGCGGATGATTATACGGACCCCGGCGTGGTGACCACTTTCGGCCACCTTGACGCCGTGGTGGCTCTGGACAGGTCAATCGCCGAGCAGGCCCTGTATCCGGCGGTCGACCCGCTGGTATCGACGTCCCGCATCCTCGACCCGGCGGTTATCGGCGAAGAGCACTACCAGGTCGCCCGCGGAGTACAAAAAATACTGCAGCGCTATAAAGACCTGCAGGATATAATTGCCATCCTCGGTATTGAAGAACTCGGCGAGGAAGATAAACTTACCGTGAACCGGGCCCGGCGCATCCAGCGCTTCCTTTCCCAGCCTATGTTCGTTACCGAGATATTCACCGGCCGTAAAGGAAAATACGTGGCCGTGAAAGAAACGGTCAGGGGATTCAAGGAAATTCTGGAAGGCCGGCATGATGACCTGCCCGAGCAGGCTTTTTACATGGCGGGCACCATTGACGATGTCGTTGAAGCCGCCCGGAGTTTTGAGGAATAGATTGATGTCCAGTATCAGACTTGATATTGTCACCGCCGAACGGGCCGTCTACTCTGAAGACGTGGAAATGGTTATTGCCCCGGGCGTTCAGGGACAGCTGGGTATTTTACCCCATCACACCCCGCTGATGACCACCCTGCAGGCCGGTGAACTGCGGATTAAAAAAGACGGCCGGGAAGTGTCCCTGGCGATATCCGGTGGTTTCCTGGAAGTTCGCCCGGATAAGGTGGTGGTGCTGGCGGACAGCGCGGAAAGAGCCGACGAGATTGACGTCTCCCGCGCCGAAGAAGCCAAACGCCGGGCACAGGAACGGCTGAACGAAAAGGGAAAAGGGGCTGATGAGGCCCGGGCGGAAGCGTCGCTGGGGCGTTCCCTGGTTCGCTTGAAGGTGGCCGATATGGCCAGGAGAAGGCGAAAAAGAGCCTGAAAATAACCGGCTAAACCGTTTTCCGGTTCAGGTCGAGCAGTCCGTCCACCGCTTCAATCGTCATCACGCCTCTTTCAATATCCACTGCTTTCACCACGTCGGCGATGGCCGGAATGAGGATTTCTCCCCGGGCGTTTCGAACCACGTAATTATCATTGCTGCCGGTGGCGATAATCTCGGTGATTTCTCCCAGTATTTCTCCTTGAACGGTCCTTACCTCCAGCCCGATGAGCTGGAAATGGTAATAACTGTCGGCGGGTAAAGGCTGGAGCTGACGGTGTTCAATTTCCAGGGTTTTACCGCGGAGTTTGCCGGCTTCATCAATGGTATCCACGGAACTGAACTTGATAATCATCCGGCCCTGGTGCGGTTCGGCGCTCTCGACTGATAACGGCTTTTTATCAACGTAAACCACGGCTCCGGGCGCGAAACGCTCTGGAAAATCAGTCTCCGGATATACTTTGACCTTGCCGCTGACACCCCAGGGGGCTAGGACACGGCCGACGGTTATAAATTCCAAATCGGGTGTTTTCATGGCGGCTTACAAGCGGTCGATCAAGGCTTGACCTGTAGACTCACCGGCGGGCGGCTTGAGAATGGAACCCTCCGGCAGAAATTACCGGGGAAAAGAACAACTCCCCTACCTCTAACTGGAATCGGCTGGGCTCCAGAGGGGACGTAACGTATATCTTCCGGTAATAGATATAAGAAGTGACTGGTCTCAGATAATCTCTAATCTGACCTTGGTGGCGGCTTTGGCTGCTTTTACCCGGAGCAAAGTTCGTATCGCTTCGGCAATTCGGCCCTGCTTACCAATAACTCTGCCTTTGTCTTCATCGGCCACCGACAGTTTAAGGGTCAGTCCTTCTTCGGTGGTTTCCTCTTCAACCTTGACATCATCCGGCGCATCAACGATTGATCTGGCGATGAATTCTACGAGTTCCTTCATGATTTGGCTTTCTCCTTGCTTGTTTTGGACTTTACAATGATGCCTACCTTGGTCAGCAACCTGGCGGCAGTTTCTGTCGGTTGCGCTCCCTTGCTTAACCAGTCTCGTGCTGCATCCTCGTTAATAACCACCGTCTCAGGGTCGGTGCACGGATTGTAGTGTCCGATAGTAGCAATAAAATCGCCATCACGGGGCGACCTGACGTCGGCCACCACCAACCGGTAGCTCGGTTGTCCCTTGGCGCCAACGCGTCGTAACCTAATTTTAACCATGCTTATCAAGCCCTCTTTTCCTCACATTATGCACCATTAACCTCTGGCTGTCAATGGCGGGCGTTAAATAGTTGCCACCGGGCAATATTGAAGCTATAATTCGAGTATGGAAACAACCTGTTGGCACCCCTGGCGGGTCGACCGGGCGGAGGCTCTGGAGTTACAGCAGAAACTGGCCGGAAAAGTGTGCCGGACGGGTGATGCAGACAGTGTCCGGTATATCGCCGGCGTGGATATTTCGGCCGGCCGGTTTCAGGAAACGGCCGCCGCTGCCGTCGTTGTCATGAGCTACCCGGAACTCAAACCGGTGGAGACCAGAATAATCAGCCGAAAACTCAATTTTCCCTATATACCGGGGCTGCTGTCTTTCCGGGAGGCGCCGCTGATACTGGCGGCCTGTGCCCGGCTTGAGATTGTCCCTGACCTTATGATGGTGGATGGCCAGGGGATTGCCCACCCCCGCCGCCTGGGTCTCGCCTCGCACCTGGGATTATTATTGAACGTACCGACTATCGGCTGCGCCAAATCCCGGTTGTGCGGCCGGCATGAGGCAGCCGGTATTGAGTCGGGCAGCTATGCCGAACTGGTCGAGGGTGATGAAGTTATCGGCGCGGTTTTACGCACCAGGCATGGCGTCAAGCCTCTTTACGTGTCCATCGGTCACCGGATAGACCTCGGGCACGCCATCCGGATGGTCATGGACTGTTGCCGGGGTTACCGTCTCCCGGAGCCGACCCGGCTTGCCCACCTGGCGGCGGGTGGTAACCTGAATATCTCCGCCGGTCTGGAACCGGCGCGGCGGCAGACTTATTATCGGGCAAATTATGGTGAGGACAAGTGCAGGAATTATTTAATGCCCTGGAAGATTTAAGAAGCCGGATTTCGATGGCCCTGGTGCATCTTTGACGTTACCGGCAAAGAAGAAGAAATTATCCGACTTGAGAAACAGTCAGCCCAAGCCGGCTTCTGGCTGGACCACGTTAACGCGCAGCGCGTAATGCGCCGGCTGGCGAGTTGCCGGAAAACGGTGCGGCTGTGGCGGGAGCTGGAGGTAAAAGTGACCGACCTTAACGAACTGGCCTCCCTGTCCCGGCAAGATGCCGGTCTCCAGGAAGAAATTCAGGCCGAGGTGGCCGGACTGGCGGCTCATCTCGATGAGCTGGAATTCCAGATGGCTTTCAACAGTGAGTTCGACGATAGAAATGCCATACTGGCCATTCACGCCGGCGCCGGGGGTACCGAATCTCAGGACTGGGCCGAGATGCTTCTTAGGATGTACCTGCGCTGGGCGGAGCGCCGCGGCTATACCGCCGAGATACTGGACAGCTCTCCGGGAGAGGAAGCCGGATTGAAAAGTGTCATTATCGGAATAGCCGGTGATTACTCCTTCGGCTATCTGAAATCGGAACACGGCGTGCACCGGCTGGTCCGCCTCTCTCCCTTTGACGCTGACCATGCCCGGCACACTTCCTTTGCCCTGGTGGAAGTCATGCCGGAAGCGAAGGCGGACGAGGATATTGTTATCGCCGCTGACGATTTGAAAACAGAGACTTTTCGCTCCAGCGGCCCCGGCGGGCAGCACATGCAGAAAACCAGCAGCGCCGTCAGGCTGACCCACCTCCCCACCGGCCTGGTGGCCACCTGTCAGAGCGAACGCTCCCAGTACCGGAACAAAGAGATTGCCATGAAGATACTTCGGTCACGCCTGCTGGAAAAACATCTGGCCGAGCAGGCGGCCGAAAGCGCCCGGTTAAAAGGCAAGCACGTTGCCGCCGGTTGGGGCAACCAGATACGGAGCTACGTCCTGCACCCGTATAAAATGGTCAAAGACCACCGCACCGATTATCAGGTAGGCAATACCGATGCGGTGCTGGACGGTGACCTGGAAGCGTTTATCACCGCCTATATCAGGCAGGTACTGGGCAAAGAAGAATGATGAAAAAGACCGGTTTTCTCGTCCTGTCAGTCACCCTGCTGATCGGCTTATTCGGTACCGTCAGCGTGCGGGCGGACGGTGGGCTGGCGGTAACGGACAGCTCGGTTGAAATCGATTTCCCGATGCGGCTTAACTTTAGCCTCACCGCGGAGAGCGACGTTGATATTACTGATATTCGCCTCCGGTACCGGGTCGATAGGATGGGCCATGCCCGGGTCATCAGCGAGGTCTTTATCGAATTCACTCCGGCGCCCGCCGTTAAGGCCGAATGGACCTGGGACATGAGGAAAACGGGCGGACTACCCCCGGGGAGCAGTGTCGAATACTGGTGGACTGTGGAAAATGCCGCCGGCGACAGCATCGAGACCAACCCCAGCCGCCTCAGGATTGAAGACAGCCGCTACGCCTGGCAAAACCTGACCGATGGGCTGCTTACTCTGTACTGGTATGAAGGGGACACCGCCTTTGCCCGGGAAATAATAGATACCGCCCGGCAGGTACTGGCCCGGCTGGCCGAATCGACCGGCGCCCGGTTGAAAAACCCGATTAATCTATACATCTACGCCAGTCCGGAAGATTTGCAGGGGGCCATGATATTCCCCCAGGAGTGGACGGGAGGCGTCGCCTTTACCCGCTACAGCACTATCGCCATCGGGATCGCCCCGGACAAGCTGGAATGGGGACGGCGGGCTATGGCGCACGAGATAACGCACCTGGTGACGCATCAGATGGTCTTTAATCCTTATAACAGCCTGCCCACCTGGCTTGAGGAAGGACTGGCCATGTACGCGGAAGGCCCGCTTCAGCCTGTATTTGCCGATTTACTTGACGACGCCGCCTCAGACGAGGCGCTTATTTCGGTGCGCAGCCTGTCCAGCCCCTTCTCGGCTTATGCCGTCGAATCAGCCTTAGCCTACGCCCAGAGCTACAGCATCATCGACTTCCTCATCTCCGGTTACGGGCAGGAAAACATGCTGGAACTGCTGAACACTTTCCGCCGGGGCAGCGGCTATGACCAGGCGCTCACGGCGGTTTATGGCTTTGACATGGACGGCCTCAACGACTTGTGGCTCCGGCACATCCGGCAACCTTAAACACCGGCCGGGCGGAAGGAACTATCTCACTTGGCTTGGTCTGGCGGCTCGAAACTCCTTAACTGAACGGAGTCAGCTTCACGTAGTCATGCCGGCAGGGGTTTCCCTCCGTCACGTATATCGCGGCTTCTTCCAGGTCCATTATTACCGAGCTTATCGTCTTTATCCGGCTCAGCTCGTCGTCAACGGGGTTAGTATGCCAGCAGATGGAATCGGGATAGCTGACGTGGTCGCTGAACACCCGCCGGAAATCGTCGATATCAATTTCGCCCCGGTTTGCTTCCAGTAAGTGCCGCGCCCGGTGGCAGCGGAATATTGTGCTGGGGGCAAAAGGCTTGAAAAGGTCCTTGAAGTCGGCCCGGTTGGTAAAGGCCAGGAAATGATTGCTGTGGGTCAGCAGCCCTCCTTCCGCGTGTACCGTGCCAACCTCCTCCGGGGTAACCTCCAGGTCGATAGCTTCCCCCTCGCGGCAGGCGATGAGGATATTACCGGAGACGGCGGTACGGGTACCGAGGACGGCCTTCATGCTCCGGGTGAAGTTATCCGCGTTGAGCGCTCCCCGCAGCAGGAGCAGAAAAGGCGTACTGGGTTCAAACCGGTCATGGCTGGATACCAGGCAGTTGACGCATACTCCCAGCCCCGCCGAATTCATGCCCTTCATGCCGATAATCCCGGCCTCGGTGGACAGGACGATTTTCGGTTTCCCCGCCTGCTCAATGGTCAGGATAATGCCCTGGGCGAAATGTGCCGGGGCCATATCCCAGTTTTGACCGATAATGGTGTGCCCGTCCCGGGTAACTTCGGGCAGGGCGGTGGCGGAGGTGCATCCGCCGTGCACCATCTGGCGGGCCACCCGGGCTCCCCAGATAAGCTCGTAGCGGACGTTCAGAGCGATAACCTCTTCCAGGGAAAGGCCGGAACCTTCGGCCAGTCCCTGCAGCTCTTCCAGGATACCGGCGTCGTATTCTCCGATAGGCGTCACAAACCGGCGGCACTTGTCCAGGATTTCGGGCCGGTCCATTCCCAGCATCTCTTTCCAGAGGTGGAAATACAGGTCCACGTTCTGGCGGACAAGCTTGCCTGCCTGTGCCCCGTGCTGCTGTCCGCATTCAAAAGGGGTACCCTTGACCGTTATTACCGGGAAACTGCCTAACGCCATCGTATGCCTCCTGACCAGGTTACTTTTGCATCTGGAAGTTATCATAACTCCCGCCGCCTGTCAATATTCCGGCCGGCAGCGGTGAGTCAATTTAAAATCCGGAACTCGTCATAACTATCGCCTTCGGTCTTGTATCCGTGTTTTACCGGTGCTAAACTGGACCATTATGGAAAAACCGCCCGGAAAAAAAACCGCCTCTTTTACCATCCATGATTTACCCGTATCCGAACGTCCCCGCGAAAGACTGCAGAAATTCGGCATCGAAGCCCTTTCGGCACAGGAGATTCTGGCTTTGATTATGGGGCGGGGTATCTCCGGGGAGTCGGTCATGGTCACCGCCCAGAGGTTGTTAAGACAGTTTGGCAGTCTGAAGGGCCTGGCGGCGGCTTCGACGGAAGAACTGGCGACGGTAAAAGGAATCGGCATCGCCAAGGCGGCACAGCTTAAAGCCGCTTTTGAACTGACCAATCGCCTGGAGAGTTATTCCGGGGCCGGTGAAAAATCTCCGGTAAAGACTCCCGAGGAAGTCGCCGGCCTGGTGCGGAGCCGGCTCAGGAATAAAAAGAAAGAGCATTTCCTGGCCCTGTTGCTGGATACCAGAAGCCGGCTGATAAAGATCGCCGAGATTTCGGTAGGCAGTCTGGACAGCAGCATCGCCCACCCCAGGGAAGTGTTCAAAGAAGCGGTCATCGCCAGCGCCGCCTCGGTAATCTTTGTCCACAACCACCCCTCCGGTGTCACCGAAGCCTCAGAAGATGACATAATGTTGTCGAAACGACTCGCTGAGGCCGGGGAAATCATGGGCATAGACGTCCTTGACCATGTTATCATTGGGGATGACCGGTACCTGAGCTTGAAACGGGAAGGCCTTTTTTAGTTTCAGCGGCAGTGACCATACCGCAAAACGGCTGTAATTCATTCTGGCCGGTATGAAATAGGTCTGCTATATCTCGCAATTGAAGTCCGGGAGCGGGACCATCAGTGGAAAAACGAAGGAATAATACCGTGATTATGACCGTTGAGGCCCACAACTCCGACTGAAATGTACCCTATTATATATTACAGTGATGTTATTATTAATCCGGTATCGCCCCCTGAAGGCGGGCAGCAATCATGAATAGTGTGACTAAAACAGGTAAAATCTTAATTGTAATACTGGTGGTGTTTCTTTTAACGGCAGCCTGTGCTTCCGGGCCGGCCGCGGTCCCTGCGCCGGAGTCATCGCGAGAGCCGGTAACAAAACCCGTGCCGAAGCCTCAGGTCGGCCGGAAGGCTCAAGATCAAAATGAAGAAAAGGTAAAGACTGACGCCCGGGATTCGCCGGTCGAAGAGCCGGTCGGTCAATCCGGTCAAAGAACTCCGGACACGTCGGCGACAGAGCCGCTGCCATCCATTCCTCAAGGAGAACCCTTGCCCGGATATACGCTTATAAGTCCTGCCGGAATTGATCAGCCGGCCTTTTTGATTGACATGGATGGGTTAATAGTCCACGAGTGGTCTATCAGCGGCAACCCGGCCAAAATGCTGCCGGGCGGCTCGTTGTTAGGAAGTAAGCCTACCCGGGAAGAACAGATAACGGCTGTAGAGCCGCAATCTGCTTCGGGAGCCAGGATTTTCCCCGATGTTATTGAACTCACGCAGGTAGACTGGAATGGCCGGGAAGAATGGTCATTCAGCAGTTGGGATACTGATGAAACAGGTATCATGATGTCCCGTCAGCATCATGACTACCAGAGAAAAGCCAACCCCACGGGTTATTTCAGCCCCGGGCAGGAATTCATTGCGCAAGGGGACACGTTAATTCTGGCTCACGAAAACAAACTGGTGCCTGAGATAAGTGTAAAGGAACTGGAAGATGATGTTATCTATGAGGTTGACTGGAACGGGAGTCTTACCGGTTTTGAATGGCACGCTGTTGACCATTTCGATGAAATGGGATTTGACGAATCTGCCGTAAAAGCCATTTACGACGGACTGACTTATGACAGGGATAAAGGAAGCGCCGACTGGCTGCACGTAAACAGCATGTCTCTCATCGGTCGGAATCACTGGTATGATGATACTCGGGACGAACGCTTCAATCCTGAGAACATCATTATAAGCTCTCGTAACGCTAATTTCATTGCCATTATTGACAGGGCATCCGGAGGCATTGTCTGGCGGGTAGGTCCTGACTTCTCACCGAGCGCTGCGGAATATAAACTGGGTCAGTTTGTCGGACAGCATCACGCTCATATGATTCCAAGCGGGCTACCCGGCCAGGGGAACATCCTGGTATTTGATAACGGGGGGCGTTCCGGATATGGAGGCCGGGACGGATACCCGAGGAATACCAGACAATATTCACGTGTAATTGAATTTAACCCGGTAACGCTTGAAATTGTCTGGCAGTATGGAACCGAAAGTGGTGAGGAACGTTTATTCAGCCCCAATATCAGTTCGGCTCAGCGCCTGCCCAACGGAAATACCCTGATTACGGAAGGCGTAAACGGTAGAATATTTGAGGTAACAACTGAGAAGAAGACGATTTGGGAATATTATACGCCAGCCGCGAACAAAGGAAATACTGCCGTTTATCGTGCGTATCGTATCCCTCCCGAATGGGTCCCGGACAACCCTTCCGGATATCAGGAATGGGCGGCATTAGGATTCTCAGACTATCGCGGGCAAGAAACTCCTTCCTCGTCTGCCCCAAATCCGTCCCCGGAACCGCCCGCCACGACGGCAGAATTAACTTTCGTCATCGTGGATTCCAGCCAGAAAGAATGCTATGACAATACCGGGACAATTTCCTGCCCGCAACCCGGCCAGGCTTTCTATGGCCAGGATGCACTGTATTCCGGAATACAACCCTCTTATCGGGATAACGGTGACGGCACGGTGACAGACTTGAAAACAGGACTGATGTGGCAAAAGGATACCGGTGTCAAAATGACCTGGGACGCCGCCGCCCGCGGAGCTGACTCATTTAATCTGGCCGGATATTCAGACTGGAGAATGTCCAACATCAAGGAATTGTACTCTCTGATTAATTTTACCGGTTTAACCGGTATGACGGAAAGCGAATCGACTCCCTATATCGATACGGACTATTTCTTGTTTAATTATGGCGATACTGACGCAGGAGAACGCTTTATTGACTCTCAGTACATCTCCGCCACCAGGTATGTCAGTACCACTATGAATGGAAATGAAACCGCTTTCGGGGTGAATTTTGGGGACGGGCGGATAAAAGGATACCCGGTGACCAACGCCAGGACGCGTCAAGACAACAAATTCTACGTGAGATACGTGCGGGATAATAAAGAATACGGCATCAATGAGTTTACCGATAACCGGGACGGCACGATTACTGATGCAGCCACCGGACTGCAATGGATGCAGGTAGACAGCGGCGATTTTAAAGTGGGTGATGATAATGACGGCAAGCTTAACTGGCAGCAGGCGCTGGAGTGGGCTGAAAACCTTGAATACGGCGGGTATTCGGACTGGCGCTTGCCCGGCGCCAAGGAACTCCAGGGAATAGTTGATTATTCCCGGTCACCAGACACAACAAATTCCGCGGCAATTCATCCTCTTTTTTCAGCAACACAGATAAAAGATGAAGGCGGAAAAGCAAATTACGCATTTTACTGGACCGGTACCACTCACCTTGACGGAAGAGAACCGGGTCACGCCGCCGTATACGTTGCCTTTGGAGAAGCATCCGGCTTTATGGAGACAGCTCCAAATTCAGGTGTTTTCCAACTGCTTGATGTTCATGGCGCCGGCTCGCAAAGAAGCGACCCGAAGATCGGTAATCCGGAAGACTACCCTCACGGTTTCGGCCCGCAAGGTGACGTCAGACGCATCTATAATCTTGTGCGCTGCGTGCGTGACGCTGATTAGAGAATTCCTCTCCAAATAAAAAATATCTTCCACCTGCTGAAGCTCAGTAATACAATGTTTCATGTGTTTTAATGATGCTAAATACTGCGTATCTAGTATTGTTCAAACCCTGATTCCGGGCTAAACTTTTAATATCTTATGAAGAGGGAGGCATATCCGAGATGATTACACAGCGACGCGTATTTCAGGCAAAACCCGGGGCGGCGGGAGCCGTCGTCGCTACGGTGAAGGCGTTTCAACCAATCCTCGAAAAAGCGAGTGGCGTCGGGAGCCGCATTTATACCGATCTTTACAGCGGACATACCGACCAGGTGGTGTGGGAATTTGACGTAGAGAACCTGAGTAACCTGGAAAGTTTCAACCAGAAGATACTGCATAGCGATGAGCTCCGGAAGGCATTTGAGGACTGGTTCGAAGGCCTGAAACCATTGATTGAAGGGGCAACCGTGGAGCTTTGGCATCGGGAGACCTAGAGGTTTTCAGGAGACGTGAACGCAGGTCAGGTTTATTATTTACATTAAGGGCAAAGCTTAAAGTGTTTGCCACTGCCGGAATATTTCCCCTGAGTATGCTGCGGCTCCTGCCTCTCGTCAACGTCCGGTATATTGAAGCCGAA
>CBDUSH010000050.1:0-11702 GCA_965369965.1 uncultured bacterium
CAGAAGGGGGAATATGTATAAGACACTACAACAATAGGCATGAGCATATTCAGGAGTCCATATATTAACCAGTGGCTAAATAATTAAGCAATAACAATAAGGAGGAAAATATGTACCACAAATATTTCAGTTTTCTAAAGAACCTGCACCGGCGTCAGAGAGGGATGACCGGCCTGGAAACAGCCATTATCCTGATCGCCTTCGTTACCGTGGCATCGGTCCTGGCCTACAGTGTCCTCTCGGCAGGCATCTTTTCGGCAGAAAGAGGTAAAGAGACGGTCTACAAAGGACTCGAGCAGGCCCAGGCTACCATGGAAGTCAATGGTTCCGTGCTTGGTCTCAGCGCTGATAACGTTACCTTGACTACGATTCAGTTCGCGGTTGGTCTGAGCATCCCCAATTCAAAGGTAGATACGGCTGCCATCGTGGTCAACTATTTTGATGATGAAGTCCATTCCGAAGCGGTCACCGCCAACTGGACGATACACGGTGACAGCGCGGAGCGGGGTACAAGCACCTTCTTAGAGGGTGACGAAATGTTCATCGGTGCAATTACCGTACCGGTTGCGGCTACCCTCGGCACTTATAAAACATTCACCCTTCAGGTGATACCGCCTACCGGAGCGACGCTTACTATTGCGCGAACTACACCCGGTAGCATAGTACCAGTACTCGACTTGAAATAGACGACTGAACATGGCCACTACAGCATATATTGTTGCGAGTCTTTAACCGATATCTTGCCTTGCCCCCAGAGAAATCTCTGGGGGCAAGGTGCAGGGGTAACAAGGGCAGAGAGATTAAGCCAAACGATGGGTCAACTCAACTGGTTTTGGCAGTGTGGCGCGGGCAGCCGGCAGATAAGGAAGCAATTACACTCAGTAGTCCTGCAGTGTCATATTTACGCCGCAATTTGACCCAGTTGTCCTGCCAAGAACAACCACTTAGCGTCAGGATATCGAGTCTCTGATGTCTTATAGAAACTCCAGTCAGATGACAAAATGAACTAGATAACCACCGGTTACATAATCAGGCGAAAAAAAGGAGGAAAAAATGTACCACAAGTATTCCAGGGCTCTAAAGAACCTGCACCGACATCAGAGAGGTATGACCGGTCTGGAAACGGCCATTATCCTGATTGCCTTCGTTACCGTGGCATCGGTCCTGGCCTACAGTGTCCTCTCGGCAGGCATCTTCTCGGCAGAAAGAGGTAAAGAGACGGTCTACAAAGGACTTGAGCAGGCCCAGGCAACTATGGAAGTCAATGGTTCCGTACTCGGTCTCAGCACTGATAACGCTACCTTAGACCAGGTCCAATTCTCGGTTGGTCTGAGTATTCCCAATGCAAAGGTGGACACGGCTGCCATCGTGGTCAACTATTTTGATGACGAAGACCATTCCGAAAATGTCACTGCCGCCTGGACGTTACACGGGAGCAGCACGGAGAGAGGCACAAGCACTTTCTTAGAGGGTGACGAAATGTTCACCGGTTTGATCACCATACCGGCTACGGCTACTCTTGGCACCTATAAGCCATTCACCATTCAGGTGATACCACCTACCGGAGCGACGCTTACTATCGGGCGAACAACACCCGGCCAAATAGTCCCGGTAATCGACATGAAATAAATGATTGAACGAGGCCGCTAAAGCCAAGCATGTGTTGTTGGGTGAATCTTTAACCAATATCTTACCGTGCCCCCGGGGAATTCTCCGGGGGCACTTATTTAGAAGTAACAGAGGCAGGGATATAAGGTTCAATGATGAGTTAACTCAAGGGGAACCTTATTTTCAAAAACGCACTTTTTTATTTTCCCATCAATGAACGGCCTTTACCTTTGTTTTCCTGGTCCTCAACTTAGCGTATAGATACGAGCTGCCTCCCCAAGGGGAGGTCTCTTCATATTCAACGCGGATTTGGCCAAAGGGACAGGGCGGCATAGCCCAGGCGCCAGCCGGTTGCGGCGTAAGTCTTTGAGAAACCCCCCAAGAGGATAATTCGTTGGTTTTTAATGCAGCTAATTTCGATATCATAATGGATATATTTTTCAGGGTTTTTCGATTATTTCCCGAAAAATAGTGTAATTATGGAGACTGACCGGAATTTAAATAATGGGAAATACCGGTGCATTGTGAATGAAATCGTATATGTGTTAGCATTATTCAGACTGAGAGGGAAAAAAGGAATTTCGAAGGTCGTCCGGCGGGTAAAATAAATTCATTCCGGTCAGGAGGTAATGATTGAAATGAAAAAAATAATCAATGACCCTTATCAGGTGGTCGAAGACACTCTCGGTGGTGTCCTGAAAGCCTATCCTTATCATTTTCGGACAGTCAAGGATAATCCCCGTGTCCTGGTCCGGGCGGATGCTCCGGTGAAGGGTAAGGTTGGTATCTGTACCGGTGGCGGTTCAGGGCATATACCGGTTTTTCTCGGCTATCTCGGTCCCGGACTGCTTGACGGTGTCTCCATCGGCAACGTATTTTCCTCACCCGGCGCTGAAGATATGCTG
The DNA here is from genome assembly GCA_965369965.1 of uncultured bacterium. GTDB lineage: Bacteria > Chloroflexota > Dehalococcoidia > Dehalococcoidales > RBG-16-60-22 > JACZSH01. The sequence goes on from CBDUSH010000050.1 coordinate 2,514, forward strand.
GCCGCTACCCGGGAAGTAGATAGCGGGGCGGGCGTCCTTTACATCTTCGGCAACTACAGTGGTGACGTGATGAACTTTGAAATGGCCGCCGATATGGCCGGGATGGAAAACATCAATGTCCAAATGAGTATTGTCAGAGATGATGTGATTTCGGCGCCGCGTTCCGAAAAAGAGCACCGCCGTGGAGTCGCCGGCCTTTTTTTCGCCTATAAAATTGCCGGTGCCAAGGCCGATACTATGGCTGATCTGGAGGCAGTGAAAGCAACCGCCGACCTGGTTATTGAAGAGACTTGCAGCGTAGGGGTAGCGCTAAGTCCGTGCACCATACCGGCGGCCGGTGAGCCGACTTTCACCATCGCCGAGGATGAGATGGAAATCGGCATGGGTATTCACGGAGAACCCGGCTTGAAACGCACCAAGCTCAAGCAAGCCGATGAAATTGCGGATATCATGGCCGACAAGGTAATTAACGACTTGCCCTTTAAGCCGGGGGATGAGGTGGCGGTACTGGTTAACGGACTGGGAGCGACACCGCCCGAGGAGCTTTACATTCTTTACAATCGAATCCATGATATTCTGGGCGATAAAGGCCTCAAAGTCTACAAAACTTTTATTGGCGAGTACGCTACTTCCATGGAAATGGCCGGCGCTTCGCTGACTCTGGTCAGACTCAACGAGGAGTTTAAGACTTTACTGGATGCGCCTGCTTTTTCACCATTCCTTTTTCAGTGGAGGTAATGACATTCATGCTTACCGGCAATAATGTGGTCACGATTCTGAAAAAGGTAGTGGTTGATTTCAAGGGGCACAGTGACCAGTTGCGACAGCTTGACGCGGTTATCGGCGATGGCGACCTGGGAGTGACCGTGGAACTGGGCAGTAAAGCTCTGGCCGAATACCTGGAGACGGTCGTTGAAGATGACATCGGTCAACTGCTCGTCCAGTGCGGTCTGCGATTTAATAAAGCCAGTCCGTCAACCTTTGGTACTTTACTGGCTTCGGCTTTTATGGGGGCGGGTAAAATTGTCGCCGGGAAGAAAGTTGTTCACTTTCAGGACCTGGGACCGGTCGCTGATGCCGCCGTAGAGGCTATCCGAAAAAGAGGTAAAGCCGATGTTGGCGATAAAACTATGCTTGATTGCCTGGTGCCGTCGGTAGCTGCCTTCAAGAAATTGATGGCGGATGACGCCGGGCTCGAAGCGGCCCTTCAGGGGGCACTAAAAGCCGCCGAAGATGGTATGAAAGCGACAATTCCTATGATGGCCAGGCACGGCCGGGCAAGCTGGCACCGTGAGAATACTATCGGCGTGCAGGATGCAGGCGCCACGGCCATGTACTACCTGATTGAATCATTTGTCAGGCACCTGATAACCGGCTATGCTGATGAACCGTCTTAGCGAATGGGGCCTGGCACTGGTAAACAGATACAAAATTAGTGGATAGCATGGGGCCGGGTGCTCGCCTCAGGAGCCGGCTTGATAACGTTTTTAATATTTGAATCGGGAGAGGTTGATGTCAAAATTATATGAACCGTTCACTATTGGTAGTCTGAAATTGAAGAACCGTTTTGTGAGGTCGGCGACCTGGGATGGCACCGCTGATGAAACCGGGGCGGTTACGGAGGCATCCGTCGAGTTGTACCGGAATCTGGGAGAAGGAGGCATCGGTCTGATTATCAGTGGATACGCTTTTGTCTCTTCTCATGGTCAGGCAAACCCCGGCCAGTACGGCATCCATTCGAATGAGATGATACCCGGCCTTAAACGGATGGTCGGCGCCGCCCGGCAGGACGGCACAAAAATAGCCCTGCAGATAGTCCATGCCGGTATCAAGTCCCGCTTTTTTAAAGCACTGGGAATCCCGTCCCTGGCCATGTCACTCATTCCGGAAGGGGAACAGCCTCACCGGGAGATGACGGAGGAGGATATCGAAGGTATTATCGATGATTTCGCGGCAGCGGCGGTTCGTGGCCGGGAGGCTGGCTTCGATGCTATTCAAATTCATGGCGCTCACGGCTATCTACTGAGCCAGACAGAGTCGTCCCGGCTTAATCAAAGGACAGACCGCTGGGGAGGCAGCCCGCAGAATCGCCGGCGGTTTCACCTTGAAGTTATCCGTCGTATCCGTAAAGCAATCGGGAATGATTTTCCTTTGACAAGCAAGTTTGGCCTCATGGACGATAAAGGAGGCGGCCTGACTCTTGAAGAAGGTATCGAAACCGCCCGGCAAATGGCGGCTGCCGGTGTCGAATCCATCGAAGTCAGTGCCGGTGACGGCGATGCAATACCGGTGGCACGCGCAGACGACCCGGAGCGGACTCCGTTTCGGGAGCGAACGGCTCGATTAAAGAGTGAAGTCTCCGTACCGGTGATGCTGGTCAGCGGTATCAGAACCCTGGCCACGGCCCAAGACATCATTGAGAGCGGTGACGCCGACATGGTGTCCATGTGCCGTCCTTTCATCCGGGAGCCGGGACTGGTGGCCCGCTGGCACGGTGATGAGCAAACTCCGGCCACCTGTATTTCCTGCAGCCTTTGCCTGAGTCATGCCCTCCGCGGCGAACCCCTGAAATGCTATCAGTAGCACAGCGTGGCGAGGGTTTCTCAAAATATTAAATACGTTAACCGTTGTCAGCCTGGCTTTGCTCACTAATCTCAAATAGCACGCCGTGGCGGAATCACGGGCAAGGAATACTAAATAAGTCAGCCGTTGTCTGCCTGGATTTGCTCACTAAACTTTAAAACGTCCGGTAGCCGGAAAAAATAGTCAGCGAAAAGTAGAAAGGTCCCGCCATATGCCGTTAAACTGGAATCCTTCCCGGGTATTCTACGGTTGGTGGATTGTCGGTGCCTCTTTTCTGATTGCCGTCTATGTCGGAGGGGTTATTTTCTACGGCTTCACGGCTTTTATTGAGCCTATAGCTGACGAGATGGGCTGGAGTTACACTCAAATTTCCCTGGCGGCTTCACTGCGTGGCCTGGAGACGGGTTTTTTTGCGCCCATCATCGGCATTCTGGCCGACCGTTGGGGTTCGCGGAGACTTATATTTTGCGGAGCGCTGATTTCGGCTGCCGGACTGATGCTCTTAAGTACGAGTAATTCTCTGAGTACGTTCTATCTATCCTTCGTTTTTATCGCCCTGGGAATGAGTGCCTCGACAGCGACAGTATTGATGACTGCGGTGGCCAACTGGTTTCGTAAGAGGATTGGGCTGGCCAGTGGTATCGCCATCTGCGGTTTCGGAGTTGGCGGCTTGCTGGTACCTTTGATTAACCGACTCATTGTCACTTATGACTGGCGCATGACGGTAACAATACTTGCCGCAGGTATGCTGGCCGTGGTTCTTCCCCTGTCACTCGTCTTTCGCCATAAGCCGGAGGACTACGGTTATCTAACCGACGGTAAGAGAGAGGACAAACAATCCGGTGATTCGACCCGACGCCCGGTTACCCAAAAGGACATTAAAGCAGGTCAAGCTCTCCGGAGCGGCACATTCTGGCGTTTGGCGATAGCTTCTATCTATAACGTATTGGTAGTCAGCGCGGTGGTAACTCATGTCATGCCTTACCTCAGCACTATCCGGCTGAGCCGGTCACTGTCAAGTCTGGTAGCCGCTGCGATTCCTTTGACCAGTGTTTTCGGCCGACTTGGCCTCGGCTGGCTCGGAGACAAATTTGGCGGAAAGATTATCGCCGCCAGTAGCTGCATTGCCATCGGTTTGGGACTAATCTGCTTCGGCTACACCGCCACTACGAGTACCTGGGTGTTTTCCCTGCTGCTTATCCTTTTCCTGATCCTCTTCAGTATCGGTTATGGAGGTTTCGCCGCTTTGCGACCGGCCATTGCCAGTCAGTATTTCGGTCGAAGTCAGTTCGGAGTTATCTTTGGCCTCTTAATCGGCATCGGTTGGCTGGGAGGCGTCATTGGCCCCACTTTAACCGGTTGGATATATGATACGTGGGGTAATTATCAAATAAGCTGGTTCTTGATCGGGGGCCTTTCGGTTGTGCCTCTCATCGCGCTGCTGACAATGGTTCCTATTAAAGATTCGACGGAGTCAATCAAGAAACGCTAGTTCAAACATACCTGTATTATTTATGTCAATTGTTTGGGTTTATAAGGCAGTACCTGGATTACCACCGGGTGAGTTTGTGTTTATCGATCATTATTCTTATACTAATGTTATCCGTAAGAGATATTCAGGGAGGTCTGATAGCGATGGTTCGTCTTGATAGACTTGATGAAACAGAGAGAAAACTTCTTGAGGAACTCGATTGCCCAACCTTTGAAACCCGGCCCTGGGTGAAAGGACCTCCCTTAAGTCAAAGGCGGGTGGCGATTATCTCCACGGCAGGACTGCACAACCGCGACGACCGCCCTTTCACGCGTGATCCCCTGGATAGCTACCGCGTTATTCCCGGCAGTAGCCGTGCCAACGATCTGGTGATGACGCACGTATCGACTAATTTTGACCGCAGCGGCTTTATGCAGGACTGGAATATCGTATTTCCGGTGGACCGGCTTACCGAAATGGCCGAAGAGGGAATTATCGGCGGTGTGGCCGATTATCACTATTCTTTTATGGGCGCCCACGATCCGATGAACATGGAGACATCGGCCCGCAATATTGCCGGTCTGTTGAAAAAAGACAAAGTCGACGCCGTCTTACTAATACCAGTCTGACCGTTTTGTACGCGCGCCGTTGGCGTGCTGGCCCATTTCCTGGAAGAAGAAGGCGTGCCGACAACCCAGATAAGCCTCGTCCGGATACACACCGAACTGACCAATCCGCCCAGGGCGCTGTGGGTGTCTTTTGAGTTGGGACGTCCTCTCGGGGTACCCAATGACCCGTCATTCCAGAGGCGTGTACTGCTGGCGACGCTAAAGCTGCTGGAGGCGCCGGACGGTCCGCGGCTGGAAGATTTTCCGGAAGACGCGCCGGCGTCACCCGACGAAATCATGGTGCTGTCATGCCCGGTGAATTTTGCCCAAACGGGAAGTGGCTCCGGGGAAGCAGAGCCGCTTCAGACCGCTTTTAATAGAGAAATAATCTCGATGCGTCCCTGGTATGACATGGCGGTCAAGAAACGCGGGCGCACTACAGTAGGCGTCAGTGGTATCAATCTGGAGGCAATTGGCAATTTTATCTATTCTTTTCTGAAAGGTGTCGAACCTGAAAATCCGCGCGATGACATCCCGTTGCCTTACACTCTTAAATTTGCCGTAGATGACTTGAAGGCCTACTACCTCGAAGGTATCACCGCCCAGCCGGGCCAGGAAGCCGCCTCCAGCCAGGTCCTGTCCGATTGGTTCTGGGGAGAAACGGTGGCCGGTAAAGTGCTCCGGGCGGTGAAAGAAGCCGGTCAGACGAGTCAGGACGACCTGATGAGGACGGTCAGTGGTAAACTTATTGTTCCCGCGTGGAATGTAGTCGAAAGTAAAATAGCCTGAACGGCAGTTTCTCAGAAATGAGTGGCAGGACAAACCTCAGCTTGCCTGTCATAAAGCTAAGAGAAGCCGGCACCGAACCGCTGAAATACCCTCTAATGGTGGACTGTTTTTCTATGCGGAGGTCTGCCTTGCTTACCTGTGCTTAGCTTCATATTGGCCTGTTCGGGTTTCGGCCGCGAGATGCTTTACAAACCAGTCGCTGGCAAGTGAAGCTGCCTTTTCCAGCGCTCCCGGCTCTTCAAACAGGTGAGTCGCGCCAGGTACAATCGCTAGTTGTTTCTCTACTCTTAGTTTAGCCAATGCCTCCCGGTTCATTTCGATGACTGGAAAATCATTGCCCCCAACGATGAGCAGAGTAGGCGCTTTCACCCGGTCGAGAACCGGTCCGGCGAGGTCAGGGCGGCCACCACGTGAGACAACGGCACGGACTATGTTCGTTTTTCCTGCTGCCGCCACCAGGGCGGCCGCCGCCCCGGTACTGGCGCCAAAGTATCCCAAGTTAAGGGGACGGGTCAACTCGGAAGATTGCAGCCAATCGGTAACGCCGATCAGCCGGTGGGCGAGCAAGCTTATATCGAATCTACGTCTTCCGGTAATGAACTCCTCTGCTTCCTCGTCCAGTGTTAGAAGATTAAAGAGCAAGGTTGCCAGCCCTGCCTCATACAATACCCGGGCAACATACTGGTTCCGAGGACTGTGCCGGCTACTGCCGCTACCGTGAGCGAACGCTACCAGCCCTTCGGCTGAATCAGGTATCAAGAGATTGCCATGAAGGGAGACGTCGTCAATCGTGATATTGACGTATCCCTCTTCCTGAGCAGCCTTACTTTTCATTACCAGTCTCTATGTCCGACGTGGCGATGAACACGTGCCCTATTTTTGTCGCCAGTTCAACCGCGTTCTCCAGTAGCTCCGCCTTGATTTCAGCCAACCTTTCCACCCTCTTCTCTCAAGATTCTGAGCATTTCCTCGTCCTCGACCGGATAGAATTGCCGGTAAAACTGCCCGACGGCGACAAACACCGGTGGAGTACATAAGCACAACATTTCATCCACGTCTCCAGCCAGCCTCTTGACGGTGTCCTCAGGTCCTACCGGCAGGGCAGCTATTAACTTTTCCGGCTGCTCCATTCGAACCGCCCAAAGCGCTGCCTGAGTTGTGGCTCCCGTAGCCACACCGTCATCCGTGACAATCACGATCCGCCCTCTTAATGGTATCCTGGGTTGAACACGGCGAATCATCTCCGTGCGTCGTTTTATCTCAGCGAGCTGCCGTGCTTTCTCTTGCCGGATGGAAGGGTCGCCTATGCGCAGTTTCTGTACCACTTCCTGATTGAGGAAAAGCTTACCATCTTCAGCCACGGAGCCCATCGCCAGTTCTTCCTGTCCCGGTGTGCGAAGCTTGTGCGCCAGTACAATGTCCAGTTCGGCATCGAGTTGCCGGGCTATCTCACGAGCAACTATAATGCCGCCTCGAGGAATCCCCAGCACCACTGCTTTTCGACCTCGATACTCGCTCAGTTCCTCCGCTAAAAGCCTCCCCGCTTCCTCACGGTTTGCTAACGATACGTTACTATACGATAATATACGCAGTTGAGCCGTCGCTTTTCTTGCCATCTCCTAACCGTGCCTTATGTTGCTCCTCATCTACCAGCTCAATTAGAAATCGTGATTTAACAAATCGAATCTTCTCGTGTCGGGAGTATACGCGCATCTTCAGTTGTGTTTTCTACGCACGAAATAACCTGCATGAGTTGTCGCGCCAGTGCCTGCCGGTCTTCCGCTTCCATCACTGCGATAATATCGGTCTTGCCCTCAACTAGATCCACAGTCACGACACCGGAGTTAAGTCTAAGCACCTGGGCGACTTCCTCCGAATGCCCATTCACAGTTTCCAGCAATAAATACAATCTGCTACTCATCTATTACCTCTCTCAAGTGATCTACGGTGTTAGTATTTGGACCCATTCAAGGCATTGGAAGGAAGAGACTCAAGCTTTCAGCTATTTTCACCCGTTTCAATCCCTGTCGTTCCGGGAATCAAGGGCAAGCGTATTTAAGTATACCGATATCCAGAGTAGCCTTTCCGTGTCTGCCTGTATTACTCTGGCGAAGTTATTCAAACGCGAGATATTACTGCCGCATACTTCACAATACCGATACTCATCTTCTTTTACGTTGGATGGTACTTTGGGCTCATTTTTTATGGCCAGCGCTTCTCTACTCATGAAAATACCTACACTCTTCCCCGCCACACCGGGCACTTCGACTCGACCGATTAAATGTCATCTCGATGGAAGACTTAGCGGATAAATACCAACGCCATGCCGCTTTTGAGTGGCTAAAAACAAATGTCACGACACGGCCAATCATCCGAAAGTGACCTATCCTCCCTTACCCCCTTCCTTAAATACCCTTCAGGGTCTATGTCGTCGTCGCTGTTCAATATGTGCTATTGCAGCCAATCCCCCATTATTCCCGAAATATTTCGTTTGTTTTTTCGTCCATATAAAAGTAGTGTACAACTCTCTACCTCTGAGGATGGTATACGTATGTCCACCTATTTTGGTCTGAAAATACCCTTATTTTAACTGTCTTCAGTGATTGTCTCAGGCTATACATGGCATAATTACTGAAATATTACTTGATGAGTTTTTGGTTAATATGAGCAAAATATATTTCACATGTATATTCCGGACCCTTACTTCAAGTAAACGAATGGAATATGCTATCATTGTGCCGTGGAATACAAAAAACGAGTGCTGGTAGTTGACGATGAGCCGGGAGTACTCAGATTCATCAACGTCCATCTTTCCCTGGCCGGTTATGAAGTTATCACAACGACGAGCGGAAAAGAAGCTCTCCAGATCATAAAATCGGATAAGCCGGATATCGTACTTCTGGATGTGCTCATGGTTCCGATGAGCGGGTTTGACGTGCTTAGCGAGTTGCGTGCTTTCTCCCAGGTGCCTGTTATTGTATTCACAGCAAGAAGCTTCATCGCCGGGCAGGCAATAAAACTCGGCGCAAACGGTTTTATTAACAAGCCATTTCGGCCGGAAGAACTGTCGAAGAAGATAAAAGAACTCCTAAGCGAGAGGAAACCGGAGGACGATCCGAAAACCTGATTTTTAATCCGAGTATCGCTATCTGCAGCAGGTAGATTGAAGAAGAAGGTCGGCCTCTTGCCTGATAGGCTTAGTTGGACCCCGGTGAAACACATAAACTCATTCCGGTATAAAGCGCACAGACGAGTCTGGTTTTTTACCTCGAAGAAGAATTACCGGCAATATTTTATTCCGGTCACAGATATTCCATACATTTTATGGTATTAAAACAGGTGTATTCTATTTTCTGTTAATCAACGCAGAAGGCTCCATCCCGTCGATTTGTATCAGCGAGCCTTTGCCAACCCCCTGAAATATCGACTGTTCTCTGAAGGGTGCTCGCCTTGTTAGAACATACATCAATCAGGCGGCACTTCGGTAATTCGTGGCCTCAGGAGAACGAGAAAGGGCGTCCCTATCCTGTTCTTTTCTTTGATGCATGTCTATCACATTTATGGATCAATGATCCGTTTATTCTCTGAGAAATAACTCTTCTAAAATGGTCGGTGTAAGTATGCGATTCTCACAAGGTAGGTGTGTATACGTATGTTGCTGCCTCACCACTGGAATTAGACTGCAGGTTGTGGGAGGAAATTTCTTAATCCTTGCCCGGGAAGAAAGAATCACAAAAA
>CBDUSH010000051.1:0-11589 GCA_965369965.1 uncultured bacterium
TTCCGGGCGTCAAGTCAACTGGAGGATTCCACTTCAATATATGTCAGGCAATTTACCCAATTCTAGCAGTCACCGTACGTAAAGTCAAACTAATTCTTCAGTACTTTTACACAGGAAGTCTCGATTTGTCCGGCACCGTTTAATATCATTTAAAGTATTATTTACTTGCTTTTGGTTGCGGACAACTCAGGTTTGGTGTACGCTTCATTTACCTGCCGCGCCGGGTGGCTCTGAACGCTGTAATCCTTGAGCGTCGGGGGCTCCCGCATTTTATCCAGCTTGCCCTGCTTGGACAGCCGCTCGTATATCATCACCCAGGCACAGTTTCTCTCTTTGCTTGTTTCGCACTTGCCGTCTTTGTAACCGCCGCAGGGCCCGTTTACCAGACTCTTGGCGCACATGGTCATCGGGCAGATGCTTCCGTAGTCGGCCAGCAGGCAATTACCGCAGGCGCGGCACTTCTCCAGCCAGAGACCTTCGTCAGCCGTTATCCCGATAAAGCGGGTGTTCAGCGCCGGAATTACCGGTATTTCTTCCAGTATCTCGGCAACGAACTGCACCCCGGCCCCGCAGGCCATGGACAGTACGGCATCATATTCTTTCATCTTCTCGATTATCGGCTCGATATATTCGCGGTCGCACTGACGCTGTATGGTCAACTCGCCGATATCAGCCTCCCTGCCGTCCATTTTATCCGTCATCCTGAGTTCCGTGGCCAGCAGTTCCACCTCTTTCTCCCCCCCGGCCTGGCAGACGCTGACACAGGTACCGCAACCGAGGACCAGCAGTTTCCGGCAGTCCTTGATTCTGTCCTTAATCTCCTCCAGCGGTTTCCTGTCAGCAACTATCATGGCTTCGCTTTCTCCTTTTTCATGGGACTGGTACCCAGACGCCTGGCCCGTTCCGTCATCTCATTGCAGGAAGCAGCGAACAGCGGGGCATCAGAAGCGCCCATATTGAACATCTCCACCCGTTCCGGTTCGATACCCATTTCTTCGAGCAGCTTCTTGGCCTGCTCAACCTTCTTTTTAGCTCTGAGATTTCCTTCCAGGAAATGGCAATTGCCTTCCTCTCAGCCGGCGACAAAGACGGCGTCGGCGCCGTCCTCAAACGCCTTGAGCAGGTGGAGGGTATCCACTTTGCCGGTGCACATCAGTTTGACGATACGCACGTTCGGGGCATACTCCAGACGCATGGAGCCGGCCAGGTCAGCCGCCGAATAAGCACAGTAGTGGCAGCAAAATCCGACTACCTTCGGTTCATATACTCCAGCCATGTCAACTCCTTTCGGCTAACTTACGGTCAGCACCGACGTCTTGGCCGTTACCTGTTCATCCTTGTAATGCTGCAGTTTTATCGCCTTGCGCGGGCAGAGGCTGGCGCAGATACCGCATCCCTGGCAGGCGGCCACCTCGATATGGGCCACCCCTTCCTCATTTATCCCGGGCACATCAAACGGACAGGAGCGGACACAGGTAAGACAGGCGACACACTTGTCGCCATCAACCACCGAGACTATCCCGCCGACCATCAAGTACGGCTTGGAGAGGATGGTCATCGCCCGCGACACGGCTCCCCTCGCCTGGACAATCGATTCCGAGATGAACTTCGGCGAATGGGCCAGACCGCAGAGATACATTCCTTCGTTGACGAAATCAAGCGGGCGCAGCTTCATGTGCGCTTCCATATAGAATTTATCCTGGGTGAGGGGCAGCTTCAGCTTGCTGGCAAACTCAGCGGCGTCTTCCTGCGGCCGAATCGCCGCGCTCAGCACCAGCATGTCCGGAGTCAGCTCAACCTCGGCGTCCAGCGCCGGGTCAAGGATACTGACTTTCAGTTTGCCATTGTCGTCACTGACGTCGGGTTTTGCTTCCGGTTCATAGCGGATGAAGATAACCCCTTTTTCTCTGGCCTGGCGGTAAAGCAGTTCATTCATACCGTAGGTGCGGACATCACGGTAGAGGACGTAGATTTCAATATCCGGATTTCTTTCCTTTAATCTGATAGCGTTGCTCACCGCCTGTGTGCAGCAGATGCGGCTGCAGTACATGTGCTCTTCTTCCCGCGAGCCGACGCACTGTATCATAACCACCGACTTCAATTTACCGATTTCATCACTGTTCCCGGCTATTTTCTCCTCAAACTCAAGCTGAGTAACCACTTTATCCGATTGACCGTAGAGATACTCGGTTGGCCGGTATTCCGTGCCGCCGGTGGCCAGAATGACCACGCCATGCTCCACTTCCACCGGTTCGCCGCTTGCCGCCATTATTTCGGTGGTATAGTTGCCGATGTACCCGGAGATATTCATTATTTCGGCGCCTTTGTAGATAGTGACCCCGGGATCCTTTTCAATTTGCTCAATAAGTGACATGAGCAGCTTCTGCGGGTCGGCGGCGCCCGCCGTGTAGTGAATGCGCCTCAGGTTACCGCCCAGTTCCGGCTCCCGCTCCACGAGGGCTACATCATATCCCTGGGCGGACATCTCCAGGGCGGCGGTCATTCCGGACAGGCCGCCCCCGATGACCAGCCCGCTCCTTTTTACTTCGGCGGGGTGCTCTTGGAGCGGCTCCAGGGTAGCCACCCGGGCTACCGCCATGCGTACCAGGTCCTTCGCTTTTTCGGTAGCTTCCGGCAGGTGAGTGGCATGAACCCAGGAACACTGGTCGCGTATATTGGCCATATCAAAGAGGAACTTGTTCAGGCACCCTTCACGGATGGTATCCTGGAAAAGCGGCTCATGAGTGCGCGGGCTGCAGGAGGCGACCACCACCCGGTTCAGCCCGTTCTCCTTGATGGCGCTGATAATCTTGCCCTGCGTGTCTGTGGAACAGGTATACAGGTTCTCTTCGGCGTGTACCACGTGCGGTAATGTGCCGGCATATTCGGCGACCGAGGGCACATCCACCACCCGGGCAATGTTGGAGCCGCAGCGGCAGATAAAAACGCCTACCCGCGGTTCCTCCTGGCTGATGTCTTTTTCCGGCGGATATTCTTTTTCGGTTACCAGGCTGCCGCGGGCGCCGGCGATTTCTTTCGACGCCAGGCAGGCGGCGCTTGAGGCGCTCATCACCGCTTCCGGTATGTCCATCGGGGTGTCAAACGCCCCGGAGACATAAATGCCGTCCTGCGAGGTAACGTTGGGCGCCAGTTCATCAGTGCGGCAGAAGCCGAATCTGTCCTGCTCGACACCCAGCTTTTCGGCCAGTTCCCGGGTGCCCGCTGACGGCTGCAAACCTATGGAGAGGACGACCATGTCGAACTCCTCTACCACCTTCTCGCCGTTGTCATTGAAGCACTCAATAAGCAGGTTTTTGCTCTGCTGCAGCTCCTTTACTCCCGAGGGAATACCTTTCAGGTAACGGATGCCGAACTTGTTTTTGGCCGATTCGTAATAGCGTTCAAAGCCCTTCCCGAAGGCCCTTAAATCGTTGTAGAAAATGGTCGGCTGTATGGCGCTTTCATGCTCCCGGGCGATGATAGCCTCCTTGGTGGCATACATGCAGCAGACGGAGGAGCAGTAGTCCCGTCCGCAGGTCTCGTCACGGGAGCCGACGCACTGGATCCAGGCTATCTTGACCGGGTGGCGGCCGTCGGAGGGGCGCTGCACCTGCCCCTGGAAGGGACCTGAGGCGGAGAGAATGCGCTCAAAATCGAGACTGGTTACCACATTGGCCATCCGGCCGTAGCCGTACTCGCTTTTTATGGCGGCCGGAAAAGGTTCAAAGCCGGGCGCCAGCACTACCGAGCCGACCTGAAACTCAACTTCAGTCTCTTTCATCTCATGGTCAACGGCTTTGGCCTGGCAGACGGACACGCATTGCAGACATTCGCTGCAGAGGCCGCAGTCCAGGCAGCGTTCCGCCTCTTTTATCGCTTCTTCTTCGGTGAAAGTAGCCACGATTTCATCGAAACCGGAGAGCCTTCTTTCCCGGGCGATATAGCTGGTATCCGGTCTGATTTTTTTGGGGTGCCTGCCCTCGGGCAGCGGCGCCGGTGTTTCTTCTTTCATTTCACGGTTTTCGGTGAGGTCAAGTCCGTTGAGATAGCGGTCGATAGATATGGCCGCTTCGTGGCCGTGCTTGATTGCCTCCACCGCCGATTTGGGGCCGGTAACGCCATCGCCGCCGGCAAAAATGCCTTTCTCGCCGGTGGCCAGCGTCAGCGGGTCAGCGATCAGCCAGCCGCCGCGGGTGGTCTCGATGCCGGTTTTTTCGGGCAGTACCGACAGGTCAGTGGCCTGCCCGATGGCGATGATTACCGTGTCGCTGTCGACAACGGTGGTGTCGCTTTCATCAAAGGTCGGGCTGAATTTCCCTTCACTGTCGAATACCGAAATGCACTTCTGGAACTTCACGCCGGTAACTTTACCGTCTTTATTCACAATCTCCAGGGGACCCCAGGAATTCATTATCTTGACTTCTTCCTCCACCGCTTCATCTATCTCCCAGGAATGGGCCGGCATTTCTTCGGCGCTTTCCAGACATATTGTGGTGACTTCAGAGGCACCCAGCCGCCGCGCCGTCCGGGCCACATCCATGGCCACGTTGCCTCCGCCGATGACGACGACCTTTTTACCGATATCAACCGCTTTTTCAAGGTTGACGTCCCGGAGGAAGTCCAGCGCCAGCCGTACCGGTGGCGAATCGACGCCGGGAATGGGCAGGCTGCGGCTGTTTTGCGCGCCGACGGCAAGGTAAATGGCCGGGTAGCGCTGTTTTAGCTCGTCGAGGCCGTGCCGGCCGTTTATCGGTGTATTCAGCTTGAGTTCTATCCCCAGGTCAATAACGTCCCGGATCTCTGCCGCCAGCACGTCTTTGGGGAGGCGGTATTTGGGGATGGCTGACCAGAGCTGTCCGCCGGGAGCCGGGGCTGCCTCAAAAATAGTCACCGGATAACCGAGTTTCACCAGATCAGAGGCGCAGGTGAGTCCGGAGGGCCCTGACCCGACGACGGCCACTTCCGGTTTCGATTTATCGATAACCGGTTTTTCTTCCGGCGGAATTTCACCGGCTTTTCGTTTCTGGGCGACAATATCAGCGGCGAACCGCTTCAAAGGGGCGATGGCTACCGGCTGGTCAACTTCGTTGCGGTTGCATTCCTGTTCGCACGGGTGATGGCATATCCGCCCCAGCGCTGCCGGCAGTGGTATCCATTGTTTGATATGGTTCAGGGCTTCAAGGTGCTTTCCCTTGGAAATGAGGGCGACGTATCCCTGTCCGTTACAGCCGGCGGGACAAGTGAGTTTGCACGGGGGACGGGCTGCCTTGCTGATGGATACGGCGCTGGGTATGGCCTGCGGGTAGCGTTTGCTGATTGCCTTACGGCCGTTCAATCCCTGCTCAAATTCGTTGACTAAATCAACCGGGCAGGCCTCGATACAGTCGCCGCAGGAAGTGCATTTCTCAATGTCCACGTAGAGCGGTCGTTTCAATACCTTGACCTTGAAGTTTCCCGCCTCGCCTTCCAGTGATTGAACCTGAGAATTGGATAAAATCTCGATATTAAGGTGTTTGTCTACCTCGATAAGCTTCGGCGAAATCAGGCACATGGAACAGTCATTGGTGGGAAAAGTCTTGTCCAGTTGCGCCATCCGGCCGCCAATCGAAGTCGTCTCTTCGACCAGATATACTTTAAAGCCGGAATTGGCCAGGTCAAGGGCGCTCTGCATACCGCAGATGCCACCCCCAACCACCATAACCGCGCCTACCTTGGGGCTGTCTGCCTTTTTCCGGTTATCGTTCTTAGTGGTCATAAAAGACCTTTCCGGCTCAGCAGCGGCCTCGGGTCAACGAAGTGCCGGGCAAACCATTTATCCGCGGCCGGCGCGCCGAAAGCCAGTCCCATCAGTTCGGTGAAGTAGAAAACAGGCACATTATAGCCTTTACCCGCCTGGGCGGAGATTTCACCCTGATGGGTATCCAGGTTTGATTGGCACATGGGGCAGGCCACCACAATGGCCTCGGCCCCGGCTTCCTCCGCCATGTCATACAGTTTCCCGATTAACTTCCAGGCCACTCCGGGCATGGTGAGCACGTGGTCGGCGCCACAGCAATCGGTCTTATAGCTCCAGTTGACTACCTCCGTGCCCAGCGTTTGTAAAATATTATCCATTGACTCGGGATTGTCCGGGTCAACGGCGCCGGTCACCCGCGGCGGCCGGGTTATCAGACAGCCGTAGTAGCAGACCACTTTCAGCCCGCTGAGCGGCCGCATGATTTTTTCCAGTATCGGTTTCTCGCCAACCTCTTCCCAGATGAAGTCAACGAGATGTTTTATATCAAAATCGCCTTTGTAGCCGTCGCCGGCGCCGTCAATTTTCGTACCGGCCCGCAGGGCTTTATCGGCATTTTTCAGCTTTGAGTAGCAAGCCGCGCAGGGCACCACCAGGTCCAGTCCCATTTTATCCGCGGTTGCCAGATTGCGGGCGGGCAGGGCCAGCGCCAGCCCATCGTTTGTGGCATGCGCCGAGGCGGCGCCGCAGCAGGTCCAGTCGTCGAGTTCTTTCCGGTCAACGCCCAGTATCCGGCATATCTCTGCCGCGGACTCGCCGTATTCCCTGGCGACGCCCTCAAGAGAACAACCGGGATAATAAGAAACTTGCATGGCCGGTTTTATCTCCCCGCTTTTTTGAAGATATTTTTTACCTGCCGCCGGGCGCTGACTCTGGGGGGCAGGAGTTTAATCTTGCCACGCTTGAACATGGCCAGCCCGGTACCGGCCTGTTTTTTCAAGCCGGACAACCCGCCGCTCTTCAACGTATAGACCAGCGCCATTTCAAGCTCGTGAACACGGCCGTACCGGCGCAATGATGACAGAAACGCCGAATGGAAAAGAGGGGCATTCTTCTGGGCCGTCTTTATCCCCTCCCGCTGTGAAAGCTGCCTGAGGGTATCCATGACATGGGTGATATCGATGCCGTTGGGACAACGGGTGGCGCAGGTTTCGCACGAGGCGCAGACCCATATCGTATCGCTGCGGAGTGCCTCGTCCAGCAGTCCCAGTTGAAGCTGGCGCATCAGCCGGTGAGGCACAACATCCATAGCAAAGGTCACCGGACAGCCGTTGGTGCACTTTACACATTGAAAGCAGGCAGATATCTTCTGCCCGCTCAAATCTTCAATTTTTCTCCGTAATAATGGTTTGGGAACTATCTTCTCTTTAATTTTAACTACAGTCACTTTCCGTTTGCTTTCCAGTGGCACACAACAATATTTAAGGTTCCACATATGGCGGATAGTCAACGATTGGCTTCAGGCGGGAGACCAAAAACGATACGTTCTCATCAGGATACGTCAAGTCCGGCTCTTTTCAGGTACTTCGCCACCTTTTCCAGCAGCTCTTCGGGGCCGACCGGCTTATCGATATAGTCTTCGGCCTCCAGGGTGAGTCCACCGCTCATGGCGATGGAGCTGCCTCCGCCTTTTTCCGCATAGCTGGTCAGCATAATAACCGGTATATTCTTCAGTTCAGCATCTTTTTTCAACTGTTCCGCAGTGGTAAATCCGTCTTTCCCCGGCATGATTACATCCAGTATGATGAGGTCAGGGTTCTCCTCTCTCGCTTTTTGCAGGCCGTCATCACCGTTATACGATACGATTACCTCGTAGGGCTTGCTTTCCAGGACTATCCTGGTCGCCTCCACGAAATCAGGGTCATCATCAATGAGAAGGATTCTGGGTATCTTGGCCATGTTTACGCCCTCTCTAAAAATAAAGATTTAGCTGTCGGACTTTTTGCCTCTTTTTTTCTGATGCTCCACACGTTCCAGGAGAACCTCCGGAATGATGGGCTTTTCCACGTAGTCATCAAATCGGAACTCGAGCGCCGTTTCCAGTTCGTAACGCCTTCGAGCGGCTTCTTCACGTACCGAACTCAGGATGAGGATAGGAGTACTCCGGTATTCCAGCCACTCGTCTTTTTCCAATTCCTTCAACACGGCAAAGCCGTCCATCCTGGGCATGAGGAGGTCAATAATCATCAGGTCCGGTTCTTCAGTCCGCAGCGCCGCCAGAAATTCGATACCGTCACAAGCCGTCACCGTCTCATAGCCTTTCGTCTCCAGAATCATGGTAACGACATCACGAATGTCCGGATCATCATCGACGAGTAATATTTTATACGCCATCACTAACCTCCTGTTAAAAATTATAACACGGATTTTTTATCAATTGCCAGCTTACGATTTACAACTACTTATCGGAGATTCTCCGCTTCGACTTATTCCCGGCAATGCCCAGGCTTCCGGGCAGGGTAAAGGTGAACCTGGTGCCCCGGCTCTTCTTATCTTCCGGGTTGGGGCTTTCAACCCATATTTTCCCGCCATGCGCCTCGACTATCCGGCGAGCGATGGACAGACCCAGTCCGGCGCCGGCCTTTTCCCGATCGACACCACGGTAAAAATCATCGAAAATCTTAGGTAGTTCCTCGGTACTGATGCCGACGCCCGTATCCATGACTTCTGTGTAAATATCACCGCTCTGTTCGGTAACCCTCAGGCGTACGGCGCCATTCTCCGGAGTAAACTTGATGGCGTTGACCAGCAGGTTGGTAATTACCTGTTTCAGACGAACGCCGGAGGCTTTAAGTTTCGGCAGCGAGGCGGGCACCCTGGTACTGAGCTTGATATCTTTGTCTGTAGCCATGGCGCGCACGTTTTCCACCGAATCCCGCACCACCTGTGCCAGAGACACCTCTTCCATCTCATTGACTATCTGCCCCCCCTCAATCCGGGAGATGTCCAGCAGGTCACTGATTAATTCCAGCTGCTCGGTAATTCGCGTGCTGCTTCTGCTCAGCATCTGCCGCTGCTTATCAGTCAGCTCACCGGAAAAGCCGCCGAGCATGAGCTTAAGATAGCTCTGTACCGCGGAAAGGGGCGCTTTGAGGTCGTGCGAGGCAATGGCCAGAAAGCGGAGCAGGTTCTTTCTGCCCTGCTCCAGTTCGGCCAATTCCTTACCCGCTTTCTCCAGTTCATGGGTTTTCCTGGTGAGTCCTTTTTGCTGCAGGGTAACCACTTCACGCTGTCTCTTCCTCAGTTCCCCGGCGATACTGGTGACCAGATAGGCGGAACCGTACAGGCAGGTCGACAATGCCAGAAGTATACTGAAAATATAAGAGCCCTGTTGATAAAGGTCAGCCGAAGCAAATCCCTCCAGCCGGACGTGGGGAATTATCCCGTAGTACTCCAGCCCAACCAGCAATATGACCAGGAATATGGCCCAGGTGGCTATCAGATAGGCGACACGGTAATGGAGCAGTATCCCGGCAAGGATTACGTGGAAGATAAAATAGAAAATAAAGGGATTTTCAATGCCGCCGGTATAGTGCAGCAGCACAATGAGCGCCGCCAGGTCCACGGTGATGTGTATGTTGCCCGCGGCCCGTGCTCTCTCAATCAGCGGAGAAGTCGCCTTTGGTATCGTGAACAGACGGCGTAGCGGGGCGACGAGGGTTTCCGGCAGCCAACTGCCGACCTCGGCATGCAGGTGCCTCGCCTGGTAGAGGAAGAGGAAATTGTAGAGGGTCATCGCGGTGCAGATAATGTATATCGGCACCAGTGAAAACCGGATGTGGAACACCTGAGTGGCTATCAGGCTGGCGATGAGAACGCCGGCGATAGCCAGCCACCTCATCTTGACAAAGACACCAATCCTCACCACCAGAGCTGATTCCTCCGGGGTAAGTCCGGTATTCTTTTCTTCTCTGAGTGCGGTACGACCAACCGGCGCCCTGGTCATTATACGCCCTCCAGCCTGTTCTATATCGCTACCTGCCGAACGGCGAGGCCTACCGCCGGCTTATCATTAACCCGATTCAGTGTTAAAGTTCAGCCGCGGCCAGCACTTCCGGTATTATTCTTTCCCAGCCGATGGCCATGATATGCACCCCCTGGCACATGGACTTCATCTCTTTGATAAGACGGGCGGCTATCTCGATGCTCTTTTTCTCCCGGTTCTCGGCTTTGTCCATCTCCTCAATAAGGTCATCAGGCACATGCACTCCGGCCACGTTCTTATTCATAAACCGTGCCATACCGGCCGACTTTAAAAACACAATGCCTACCATCACCGGTACTTTGAGATGGGCGGTTGCCTTTATAAATTCTTCGAATTTCTTCGGCTCATAGATCGCCTGCGTTTGAATAAACTGAGCCCCGGCCCGCACTTTTCTCTCCATCTTGATGAGCTGCGGCTCTACCGGTTCGGAGGCTGGTGAAACCACCGCCCCAAGACAGAACTCAGGCGACCCCGCCAGTTCTTTTCCGGCCAGGTCTTTTCCCTGCTCCAGCACTTTGGCTGCCTGAAGGAGAGAGACTGAATCAAGATCGAAGACCGGTTTAGCCTGAGGATGGTCGCCAAGGGAAACGTGGTCACCAGTCAGGCAGAGCACATTCTCAATGCCCAGGACAGCGGCGCTGAGCAGATCAGACTGCAGGGCAATGCGATTTCGATCCCGGCAGGTCACCTGAAGGACTGTCTCCAGACCCTTCTGTTTCAGAATGCAGCAGGTGGCCAGCGATCCCAGCCTCATTGCCGAACTCTGCTGGTCGGTGGCATTGATGGCGTCTACCTTGCCGCGTAGCATTTCGGCCGTCTCCAGCATTTCCTGAATATCAATACCTTTTGGCGGACCGACTTCCGCAGTTACCACAAATTTACCCTGTTTTACCAGATCGGTAATGCTCATTTCCTGAAAAGGCCTCCGTTCTCTTGTTGCTTACCATTGGCCGTATATAACCCAGCGTAACCAATGAATAGTTTAATGATGGATAGTTCCCCTGACAGCAGAACGAAATAAAGATGATATCATTTCGGTAATCGTCCGGCAGCAGATAACAGTTGGTATAAAACCACTAGATATTAAGATACGGGAGGTATAAATGTCAATAGCGGGATATGAAAGCCGGACTACCCGCGCTTACCCTCTAATGGTGTGGCGGCATCAATTGACCTTATCCGGCCATTTCAATTAGAATTAATAAATGAGCCGGAGAGAGCAATGATGAACGTCGTCGAAGCCTTGAGGCGATGTGAGATATTTCTGGGCCTGGACGATGCTGACTTGCATAGAATCGCTGACATATCGTCCTGTCAGGAGATGACATACCACCTCCAGGACGTAATTTTTCATGCCGGTCAGTCCGCCGAACACCTGTACGTGCTCATTGAAGGAAAGGTCGACCTGCTGGCAGAGGTATCCACACCGTCGCCCGAATTACCGAAATCAACACTGATAACCATTATCGGCAAGGGCAGCATTTTCGGCTGGCCGGCGCTGGTGCCCCCGCACATTTTCAGCCTCACCGCGATTGCCAAAGAACCGGTTCAGATCCTGGCCATTGGCGGTAATGAAATTCGTAACTTGTTCAAAAGCCATCCGCATATCGGCTATGAGGTAACCCGGTGCCTGTTACAGGTAGTCGCTTCCCGTTTTCGTACGACGGAGCAGATATTAGTCACCGGTAAACGGTCAATCCTGTTTGAAATACCCAAGTGGACCGGCCGTTAGGTTATTACTCCTTCATTACCGATATCACCGTTGGTGCCTCCGTCTATCTGCCCGTCTTCGTAAAAGGTGCTCTTATGG
>CBDUSH010000052.1:0-11575 GCA_965369965.1 uncultured bacterium
AGCGTAAAAGCCCGTGAAATACTGGATTCGAGAGGTAACCCAACGGTCGAGGTTGAAGTAACCCTGACCGACGGAGCCAAGGGTCGAGCGGCGGTGCCTTCCGGGGCCAGTACCGGTAAACACGAAGCCGTGGAACTGCGGGACGGTGACGCCACCCGTTTCCAGGGAAAAGGCGTTCTCAAGGCGGTGGCCAACGTCAATGAGACCATCGCGACGGCTATTTCCGGGATGCCGGCCATTGATCAGGCAGCCGTTGACCGGAGATTAATCGAACTCGACGGCACCGAAAATAAGTCGAAGCTGGGCGCCAATGCCATCCTGGGAACATCACTGGCGGTAGCCCACGCGGCCGCTAAACAGCAGGATATTTCACTTTTCCGCCATCTGGGGACGACAGATTATAATTTACCGGTGCCGATGATGAACATCCTGAACGGAGGACGGCACGCCGCCAATTCCACCGATTTCCAGGAATTCATGGTCATGCCGGTCGGCGCCGGCAGTTTCCGCCAGGCGCTTCAAATGGGCACCGAAGTTTACCACGCGCTGAAAAAGATCCTCGAAGACAGAGGATTTAGCACCAACGTCGGAGACGAAGGCGGCTTCGCCCCTTCCCTTTCCTCAAACAAGGCGGCGCTGGAAGCCATCCTGGCTGCCATCGAAAAAGCTGGTTACGTACCAGGAAAAGACTGTTTTATCGCTCTGGACCCGGCGTCCAGCGAGTTCTTCCAGGACGGCAAATACATCCTGGCCAGGGAAGGCATTACCCTTAGCTCTCCGGAGATGGTTGAGTATTATGTCAAATGGGTAGCCACCTACCCGATTATAAGCATCGAAGACGGGATGGCCGAGGATGACTGGGAGGGGTGGCAACTTATCACCGAAAAACTGGGAGAGAAAGTCCAGCTGGTGGGTGATGACCTCTACACGACCAATACCAGTCGTCTCCAGCGCGGTATCGATACCAGGGCGTCCAATTCCATCCTTATCAAGCTGAACCAAATCGGCACACTTACCGAGACCACCGCCGCCATCGGCCTGGCCGGGGAGGCCGGTTGGACGTCTGTGGTCAGTCACCGCTCCGGAGAGACCGAGGATACCACCATCGCCGACCTGGCAGTGGGGCTGAATACCGGGCAAATTAAAACCGGGGCGCCTTGTCGCTCGGAGCGTACCGCCAAATATAATCGACTGCTCAGGATAGAAGACGAGCTTGGCCCGGACGCCGGCTACCATGGAAGACAGGCGTTTTATAATTTGAAACTAAAGTAGATATCCCAAAAGGGATAACGCTATACTCAACTACCTAAAGAATAAATACGTTTCAGGAGAGATAAAATGGCTACCAGAATTGGCATCAACGGGTTTGGTCGCATCGGGAGGCTGACTTTCCGGACGATCAACAAATACCAGAAAGATACCCTGGAAGTGGTGGCGATAAACGACCTCACCGACACCAGAACGAATGCCCACCTGCTGAAATGGGACAGCACCTACGGCCGTTTTCCCGGCGAGGTGGAGGCTGTTGATGACGCCGTCATCGTTGACGGGAAAGAAGTAAAAGTGCTCACCGAACGTGACCCGGCAGCTATTCCCTGGCGGGATTACGGCGTAGACATAGTGATTGAGTCCACCGGATTGTTTACCGATGCCACCAAAGCGGCGGGTCACCTGCAAGGAGGCGCCCGGAAGGTAATCATCTCCGCCCCGGCAAAAAATGAGGACGCGACTATCGTCCTCGGCGTTAATGAAGCTACCTATGACCCGGTAAAACATACTGTTATTTCAAACGCTTCCTGCACGACCAACGCCATCGCCCCGATGGTCAGTGTGCTACATAAGAGTTTCGGTTGCGTGAGCGGGTTGATGACCACTATTCATGCCTATACCAACGACCAAAAAATTCAGGATATGTTCCATGAAGACCTGCGCCGGGCCCGCGCCGCGGCGGTTAATCTTATCCCGACGACGACCGGCGCCGCTTCAGCCGTCACCCACGTTATGCCCGAAATGAAAGGCCGGCTGCACGGTATGGCTTTCCGGGTACCCATCGCCACCGTTTCCGTGGTTGACTTTGTAGCTAACCTGGGTACGGAGGTTACCGTCGAAAAGGTCAATCAGGCTTTCCAGACTGCCGCTGAGGGACCCCTGGCTGGAATTATAGAATATTGCCGGGAACCGCTGGTCAGTACGGACTTCATCGGCAACCCATCCAGCGCCATTTTTGATTCCCTGAGCACCATGATCATCGGCGGTAAAATGGTCAAAATAATTGCTTGGTATGATAATGAGTGGGGTTACAGCTGCCGCCTGGCGGACCTGGCCGCCTTTGTCGCTGACAAAGGTTTATAGTTTACCGGATCGTCTAGGACCCGGTTGCGTCAGAGGACGGCATAGTACCGACGGAAAGCTTTTGCCCCAGTGACTATTTTACCAAAGCGATCCAGCCGAATAGACATCTTGCCCGATAACCGTCCCGGCAGATGGCGACATACGAACGGTCTCTTCCTTTCCACGTGCCGGCAATAATTGACATTACCCCGGTAAAACGCCTAAAATATCATTAATTAGTTAATATTAGCAAGGTAAAACAATGAAACTTGTAGTGGTTGGTTTCGGGCAATGCGGCGGTCGGATTGCCGACGAGTTTGCCCGATTGAATAGAAGAGCGCGTGGCCAGCGCGGTATTGATATCATCGCCGGCGCTTTCGCCGTGAATACCGACGTGGCCGACCTGAGTGGCTTAACCGGCATTAAACCGGACTACCAGCACCGGATTCTCATCGGCGGACGCAAAACCGGCGGTCACGGCGTGGGCAAAATAAACGAGCTTGGCGCCGAGATAGCCCGTGAAGACGGCGACAAAGTTATCGAGACCATCCGTACCAGCCGGCGTTTTGCTGAGGCGGATGCTTTCTTGCTCATTGCCGGCGCCGCCGGCGGCACCGGTTCCGGCTCGGTGCCGGTAATTACTCAACACATAAAAGAACGGTACGTGGATAAACCGGTCTATAACCTCATCGTCCTTCCTTTTGAACACGAAGAGTCGACAGAAGAGAGAACGGTGTATAACGTGGCGACGTGCCTTAAATCTTCCTACCTGGTAGCGGATGCCGTCTTCCTGGTGGATAACCAGCGGTACGTGATGAAAGATTCCCCTATTCGCAGTAACCTGGCCAAGATTAATGCCACCATAACCGAGCCGTTTTACAACCTGCTCTGTGCCGGTGAAGAAAAAAAACACAAGTATATCGGCGCCAAGATACTGGATGCCGGTGATATCATTCAGACGGTTACCGGATGGACGACCATCGGTTACGGCCGGTCTAAAATTTCTCTGACGAAAAATTTTTTCAAACGGACACGTGATTTCAGGAATAAGGCCACCGAGACCCAGAAAGGCTCCCAGACAATGGATGAGGCGATAAGCGGGCTTTCCCTGAAGTGCAACCCTATTGAATCAAAGCGAGCTTTATACTTGGTCTCAGCGCCGGCCAAAGAAGTAAGTGTTGACTTGATCAAAGAACTGGGTACTTATTTGAAAAGCCTGACTCCGGAAGCGATAATACGGAGCGGCGATTACCCCCGGGAAGGGAACTCGCTGGAAATTACGGTGATTCTTTCCGAACTCAATGACGTGGAAAAGATAAGGAGCTATTTCACCAAGACGATAAACCTCATCGCCACGCTAAAAAAGAGGCAGGAAGGGATAGCAAGCAAATCTCAGGGGATCGAAGTGACCCTGAAGGATATCCCTTCCCTGCTGTAGCCCAATCTTCCCGCCATTCAAGAAAACGTTCCCTCCGGGTGTTTCTCCGACTGGCAGAACGAATATACCTCTTTTTATTTTGAGAGTTTAGCGTAGATATTCCAGGCTTGCTCGATAGTTTCCTCGCGCAACTGCCAGGCCTGGACAACAGCTTCTTCCCGGGTTTTCCAGGCTTTTTCGATATCGGTTTCACAGGCTCTCTCTGCCTGCTCTTTAGCCTTCCGCTGCGCTTTTCCAGCTTGAGCCAGGACGTCATCATATTCTTTCAAGGACTGGGACAGAGACTCTTCCCGGGCTTTTAAAGCATCGTTAATACTCGCCTCACAGGTATTTTTCGCCTGCTGCTCGGCACGCCGGTAAGCTCTGGCTATTTGTTGCTCATTCCCCCGGTAAGCATTGGCTACCTGGCGCTGAGCTTCCATGTACGCGGCATACGCCTTTTCGGCCTGCCCCAGGACTTCATCAAGTGGTCTCATGGCTGTCCCGGCCGCTTCTTCTGCTACCGGCTCGGCCTGCTCCGCAGGTTCTTCCAACACAACTGTGGTCTCTTCTACCGTATCTTCCGCCGTCTCTTCCATTGTTTCCTCGCTGACTTTTTTAGCTTTTTTTGGCTCCGTCATCAATTACCTCCTAGCTGATTAGTTTTCATCCAAATGCTGACCATTGCCATGGTCTTTAATGGTCTACTCTTCGTCGATTTCATCGTCTCGAACTTCGGTGTTTTCCTCAGGCCGCTCGGTTGATTTGGTCTCATACATACGCGCCAGGAAATCCAGGCGGGCTTCGATTTTTTCTCTGCCCTTGGAAACGGTAGTCTTTTTCCTTTCAGCGACGTTAGTTTTTTCGGCTTTATTTATGGCGTCTTCAAAGGCTTTCAGGGAGTCCTCTGCCGAAATTTCGTTCAGTGCGCCGGCAGTTTCCGTCGATTCCATTATTTCAGCAGCCTCTTCCTTTATTTCTGCGGCCTGGCCGATGGCTTTTTCAAAGGATTTGAGAGATGATTCGGCGGCTTCCCTGGCCATTTTGCCGGTTGCTTCGGCCCGGCTTATAGCTTCTTCAAAGGCCTTTATGGACACGGCCGCCGCTTCCCGAGCGATTCTAGCGGCCGCTTCCGTTGCCTGCTGGGCGGCTTTCACCGTCTTTGCCGCTGCCTCACGGGCAGCCTGGGCCGAAGCGTCGGTAGCCGTCCGAGTTTCCTTACTGATGACCTCAGTCCGGTTTATAGCCTCGGCAAAGTTCTTGGCCGAGGTCTCGGCTGCTTCCCGGGCAGTTTTAGTTACCAAACGGGTAGCTTCCTTGACCGCTTTCTGTGAAGCCCCGGTTGTTTCCCGAATGGTCCGCACTATTTCCTCGGCGCGACTGATGGCTTCCTGGGACGCCTGGGAGGCAGTTCCAGACACCTCTTTAGCCGTATTGATCGCTTCTTGAACTGCTTCCACGGCTGAATTAGCCAGAGAATCGGCCGTTTCTTGTGCCCCCAGACCTATTTTTTCGGCCTGACTGATGGCTTCTTGGGAGGCTCTGGTTGATTGCTCAGCCGCGTCCTGTGCCGTCTTTATCGCTTTATCACTGGCTTCCTGTGCCGCCTTGGCGGAGGCATCGGTTGTTTCTAGAGTTGACTGGCATATTTCTTCCATCCGGCTTATCGCTTCTTGAGCGGCGCTAACTGACGCTGCCGACACTTCTTGCACCGTTTTCATGGAGGTCTGGGCAGTCTCTTCAGCTTCTTGACCTCTGGTCTCCATTCTGGTGATAGCTTCCCCAAAAGACCTGGTCAGCGTTTCAATGGCAGCATTCACCTGGTTACCTATCTCTTCCGTCCTGCTTATCGCCTCCCGTGACGCCCGTGTAGATTCCACGGCGGCTTCTCGGGCAATTCTAGCCGACGTCTCCGCCGCCATTTTAGTTTCCCGGTTCAGTGTTTCCACGGTGTTTATGGCCTCTTTGGTAGCCTGTGCGGAGGTTCCGGCCGCTTTTTTTATTTCCTTACTTACTTCTTCCACCCGTCGCATGACTTCCTGAGAAGTCCTCAACGAAGCTTCGGAGAGTTCCCGTGCGTCCCGGCTTATCAATTCAGCTTTCCGGGCCACTTCCTGGGTGGCTTTTCCCGAAGCGTCCGCCGTTTCCTTGGTTATCTGACTGGTTTTTTCGGCTTTAATGGCCGCTTCTCTGGCTTCCCGAACCGAAATATCGGCCGCTTCTTTGGCCTCTTTACTCGCTTTTTCGGCTCTACTGACCGCTTCTCTGGCCGTTTTTGTCGAAATCTCGGCAGCTTCTCTGGCCAGTTTTCCGGCTTCTTCAGCTTTTTTCAGTTCGGCCCCAGCCGCCCGGGCTGATGACACGGCCAACTCTTTAGCCTGGGCGCTCATCTCATCCACCCGGTTCAACCCCTCTTGCGAGGCCACAAAGGATGCTTCGGCCGCCTCCATCGCTTCCCGACTCGTCTCTTCGGCACGGTCAATTGCTTCTTGGAATTTCCTGGTTATTGCCCGGGCAGTTTCTTTGGGAACCCGGGCAGATTCCTCAGCCCGGCTAATCGCCTCCTGGGCAACTTTAATGGCCGCTTCAGCCGCTTCTTTGGCCTCGCTACAGACTTTACCGGCCCGGTCTATGGCTTGCTGGGCGGCCCCGGCCGACATTTCAGCCGCTTTCTTGGCACTCTTACCAATCGCCTCCGCCCGGCTTATGGAATCCTGGGCGACCTTGGTCGATGCTTCCGCTGCCGTCCGGGCAGCCTGACTCAGCTTTTCAGCCTCAGCGACCGCTTTTTCAAAAGCGCCGATATTATGTTCGGTTTCGTCAATTAAGTCCCGTGGTATTTCTTTAGCCATCCTTTACCTCTCGGTTTACTCATTCTAATATAGGTCAAATTGTTTTTCAATGCTTATTTTAAGAGTCGGCTAAAAGATTGACAATAGCCTAGCAGTATGCATACAATTAACCGAACTCTAACTATTGAGGTGAGCGATGAAACTGGTAGTTGTTGGTTTTGGGCAGTGCGGCGGAAGGGTTGCTGATGAGTTTTCAAAACTTAACAAAACGGCGCGCAGTCGCCGCGGCATAGAAATAATTACCGGAACTTACGCGGTTAATACCGATGCGGCCGATTTAAGCGGACTGACCAGTATCCAGCGCGGGTACCAGCACCGCATTCTCATTGGCAGTCGTAAAACCGGCGGCCACGGCGTGGGGAAGATAAACGAGTTGGGCGCCGAGATAGCCAGGGAAGACGCCGATAAGGTAATAGATTCCATCCGATCCACCAAAAGATTTTTTGAAACAGACGCTTTCTTATTAATTGCCAGCGCCGGGGGCGGCACCGGTTCCGGTGCCATTGCGGTGATGGCACAACAGATAAAGGAGCGTTATGCCGACAAACCGGTATATACCCTGGTCGTGCTGCCCTTTGAGCATGAAGAAACCACCGAGGACCGCACCGTGTACAACACCGCCACCTGCCTCAAGTCGTGTTACTCGGTGGCCGATGCCGTGTTCCTGGTAGACAATCAGCGATTCGTCCGCAAAGATTCCTCAATCAAAGGAAATCTGAGCAAGATTAACAGCATGATTGCGGAGCCGTTTTACAACATGCTCTGTGCCGGCGAGGAGAAAAAGCCCAAGTACATTGCCTCAAAAGTACTCGATGCCGGAGATATCATACAGACACTGGTTGGCTGGACGGTAATCGGCTACGGCAAAGCCGACATCCCGCTGTTCAGATTCCCCCGTGACCGCAGCGATTTCCGGAAGAAAGGCAACGAAACGCTAAAAGGTATTCAGACCATGGATGAGGCCATCAGCGAATTATCCCTCAAGTGCAATCCGATAGATGCCGGGAGAGCGCTGTATCTCCTTTCCGGACCGTCCAAAGAGATGAATATGGATCTATCCAAAGCGCTGGGGGATTACATGAGAGATATTGCCCCCGAGGCAATGATAAGGAATGGCGATTATCCCCGAGAGAGAGGCGTCTTGGATATCACCGTTATCCTTTCCGAACTAAGCGACCTCGAAAAGGTCAGGGGGTACTACAGCAGATCGACCGACCTTATCCCCGAATTCAAGAGACGACAGGAAGAAACGGAGGTCAAACTCAGGGCGATCGAAGATACTTCAAAGGATATCCCCACATTATTATAGCCGGGTAATACCGAGCCCCTGCCAGCTTTACCACCAGGAGTAGTCCGCAACGGTAAAGCTGGTTTTTTATGACCGTCGGCCAAGACCTCCCATAACCGGCCCTTTCGGTGGGCAAGATTGCTAGAAACACCTTCCCGTTTAAGGTATAATAAGGGCAATGACTTCTCAGGTCTTTTACCGAAAATGGCGTCCCCAAACCATAGCCGATGTAGTTGGGCAGGAACAAGTAACCCGTACCCTGCAGAATGCCCTGGGCCAGGGGCAGATTTCTCATGCCTACCTCTTCTGCGGACCTCGGGGTACCGGCAAGACCAGTACCGGACGTATCCTGGCCAAGGCGGTCAACTGCCTGACCAATGATGGTAAAGGTGAGCCGTGCAATGCTTGTGCCGTGTGCCAGTCCATAACCGCCGGGGCCGCCCTGGATGTAATCGAAGTGGATGCGGCCAGTAACCGGGGTATTGACGAAATCCGTGACCTGAGGGAAAAGGTCGCTTACGCTCCCAACCAGGCGCGTTACAAAGTTTATATTATCGACGAAGTCCACATGCTGACCAAAGAGGCCTCCAATGCCCTGCTTAAGACCCTGGAGGAACCCCCGCCGCACGTTATCTTCATTCTGGCCACGACGGAGGCCCACAAGATTCTACCCACCATCCTTTCTAGATGCCAGCGTTTCGATTTCCGGCGCATCTCCCAGGCCGATGTGGTGGCCAAGCTGGCCGGTATCGGCAGTACCGAGGGTATCAAGGTTGATGCGGAGGCATTGCGCTTAATTGCCCGGGCGACTACTGGTAGCCTGCGTGATGCCGAAAACCTGCTGCAACAACTGACTACCTACTATGGTGCTGAAATCAGCCTGTCTCAAGTACAGAGTCTACTGGGTATCACCGGGGACTGGCGGGCCAGGGAACTGGTCAAGGACATTGTCAATAACGACGTTTCCGCCGGCATAGCCACCATTAATGCCGTCAATAATGACGGAATCGACTTACGCCAGTTCAACCGGGAACTGGTCGAGTACCTGAGAGGACTGCTGCTGATAAAAACCGGCTCCGACGACGCCATTGATCTACCGGCAGAAGATATTTCCGAGTTAAAGGAGCTGGCGGCAAACGCTTCCCTTTCCCGGATAATACAAGCGATCAAGCTTTTTGGCCAACTCGAAGCCAGCCTTGACGGCTACTCCACGCTGCCTCTGGAACTGGCCCTGGTGGACTGCAGTTTATCGACCGTTGAAGAAAAAGTTATCCCCAGAGAAAAACCCGGCTCTCATCAGCCCTCATCTGCGGACAGCCAACAGACGGCAGCCCCCAAACCCAAACGGTCTGCGCCCAAACAAGAAGCAGTTGAGGAAACAAAAGCAGCCGACAATCCGGTTAAACCGGAGCCGGAAACCCGGGAACCGGTTACCGTCCTTCCGAAGGAGAAGCCGGCTAAAGAGCCCCCGATAGAGACCGGGGAAGCCACTCCGGCGGCTTTGAGCAGTGAAATTGAACAGTTGAGGAAACACTGGCGTCAGGTTATCACCGAGGCACCACCGGAAATAGGCCGAACCCCGGCGGCGGCTTTGCTGCGCAGCGCCCGCCCCAATGCCCTGGAAGGAGATGTTCTGGTGCTTTCTTTCCGGTATCCCCTGCATAAGGAAAACATGGAAAAGCCGGATAACATGCAGACCGCCGAGAAGATTATCAGCAGCTTTCTGGGGCGTACCTGCCGTCTGCGATGCGTCCATGAACCGGAGGCCAACCACCTGGTAGAGGAAGCATTAAAAATTGGCGCCCAGATTATAGACACGGAGGAACCATGAACAAGTTTATGCTACAGCAAGCCCAGAAACTCCAGGCCCAGTTGATGAAAGCCCAGGACGAGTTAAAAGACCTCAGTATAGAAGCCAGTTCCGGCGGCGGTGCCGTCACCGTCACCATCAACGGCCAGCAGGAAATACAGTCGGTAAAAATATCTCCCGAGGTAGTCAGCCAGGAAGACGTAGAGCTTCTTGAAGACCTGGTACTGACGGCGGTAAGTGAAGCCATCACCAAATCGCGGGAAGCGGCTGCCGAACACATCGGGGGGCTTACCGGTGGTCTCAATATCCCCGGACTGACTTGAGCAAATAGAGGGAGAGCGGTAATTGAACGATAATCTGACCCCGGACAAAGACGCCATAAACCAGCTGATACATGAATTCAACAAGCTGCCCGGCATCGGCCCGAAAAGCGCCCAGCGGGTCACTTACTTTCTGCTGCGCGCCTCCGAAGAAGAAGCCAGACTGCTTACCGAGGCCATCCTCTCGTTGAAGCAGAAAATCAGGTTCTGCTCCATTTGCTGTAACGTCACCGAGTCCGACCCGTGCCCCACCTGCCGTAATGACGGGCGCGAACGCAGCCAGATTTGCATCGTGGAGCAACCTCAGGACATCCTGGCCCTGGAGCACACCGGGATTTACAAGGGACTCTACCACGTGCTGCACGGCGCCATCTCGCCGACCGAAGGCGTGGGGGCCGGCGATGTCAGGATCAGGGAACTGCTCGACCGCCTACAGGATGAATCGGTAAAAGAGGTCATTTTAGCCACCAATCCCACACTTGAAGGAGAACAGACGGCGCTCTACCTCAGCCGCCTGATAACTCCACTGAGGATAAAGGTCACCCGCCTTGCCCGCGGACTGCCTTTCGGCACCGAGCTGGAATACGCCGACGACGTTACCCTGACCAGAGCCATCGAGGGCAGGCAGGATTTCTAGGTCTGAAATCCACATTCTCCCCCCTTCTCCAAGGGGGAAGCGACAAAATATAACAAAAAAATAATACCAGGGAACAATTCCTTCGTGGTTAGCTACGGGATTGTTTTCATAGTTATGTTAACTTTGTTGAACTGTCAGGGAGAGACGAGAGTTAACTTTTCCCACCCTGCCGTCCCGGCGAGGACGGCACCGGGGCAGGAGGCAAGGATGAAGCGTTTTCCGGCTCTTACAATCATTACCGTCACCCTGGCCGCCGCCGGCATCGGCTGCGCCGGCCCGCCGCCACCAGCCTCCGAACCGGCAGCGCCACCACCGGTGGTATCGCACGGCGGCCCGGTTACCGACTACGTCAGCCTGTTTGACAACCTGCGCGCCGCCGGAGCCAGCGTCGTCCCCGCCGGAGAAATACTCCAGCCGTTCTTTTCGGTCACCGGTAACGCGATCAGCGTCGACGGCGGGAATGTCCAGGTATTTGAATATGCCGATAGCGAGGAGGCTGAAGCCCAGGCCGCCCTTGTTTCCCCGGAGGGCAGTCCCATCGGAACCACCATGGTAAGCTGGATAGCGCCGCCCCACTTTTACCGGGCCGGGAAGATAATCGTGCTGTATGTCGGTGATGACGCAGGGTTAATCAACCGGCTGGAAAGCGTTCTGGGCACCCAGTTTGCCGGCGGGTAATCATGTCTATACCGAGAACTCATCAGACCGAAGCCATCATCATTAAAAAGACCAAGCTGAAAGAGGCCGACCGAATCCTCACCCTGTATACCCCGCAGCTGGGGAAAATCCAGGCGGTGGCCAAGGGGGTGCGGCGTCCCCGGAGCCGTATGGCCGGACACCTGGAACTGATTACCCACAGCATGGTATCGCTGGCCAGGGGACGGAACCTGGATACGGTGACCGGCAGCCAGACGATAAAC
>CBDUSH010000053.1:0-11426 GCA_965369965.1 uncultured bacterium
TGCCCCCGTCTCAGGCAGGAAAAGTGTGGACCTGTTTCAAGCCATATAAAGTAAAAAGCTCCAAACCGAAGAAAAACAGGAAAAAGGGGGATAAAATTGTCAGAGCCAGTATCGGTCCCAAAAGTGAATATCGAGATACTAAGAAACGCCATCAGCAAAGAATATCGGGAGGTGGCATTAAACCCGCAGAAAGGGTTTCATTTCCATACCGGACGACCGCTAGCGAAGATACTCGGATATAATGAAAAACTTATCGAGGCGGTACCTGAAAATTCAATCGACTCTTTTGCCGGAACAGGGAATCCCTTCAGCCTGGGTGCTATCAGACACGGCGAAAGAGTAGTGGATATTGGCAGCGGGGCCGGTTTTGATAGTTTCATTGCCTCCCGTATGGCAGGCAATAGCGGTCATGTTATTGGCATTGACATGACTCCGGAGATGCTCGGAAAAGCGCAAAGAGCCGCCGCAGCGGAGGGACTGACCAATATTGAGTTCCGAAAAGGTGTTGCGGAGGCACTGCCGGTCGATGATAATTGGGCGGATGTTGTTATCTCCAATGGCATGGTCAATCTGTGCCCTGACAAACTGGCTGTATTCAGGGAGATGTACCGTGTGCTTAAGCCGGGCGGCAGGATTCAGGTTGCCGATATCCTTGTTGAAAAGCCCGTTCCTGAGGAGGCAAAACAGGAAATTGACCTGTGGACCGGCTGAATCGCAGGCGCTCTGCTGGATGCAGAGTTACAGGCCACCGTGGAGGCGGCAGGATTCACGGATTTTGAAATTACCTGGCGGGAAGATGTGTTTAGCGGCGCACCCCAAGAATCAAGTGCGGCCGATTTCGGCACCAAGGGAATTAACTTTCGTGCCTTGGTACCCCGTACGGTTTGAGGCGATAATTTACCCTTCCGGGGTTTGGCGCAGGGATGCTCAGCCCATTTGCAAAGCAGTGACTCTTTTTCTTGAGTGAGGGCTTCGATAAGGGTGTGAACTGAATCTGTGGAGCGGGAGACGGGATTCGAACCCGCGACAACCTGCTTGGAAGGCAGGGACTCTACCGCTGAGTTACTCCCGCAGAACCAGCCTGCAAGTGAATTGTACGCCAGAATGAACGGGAAAACAAGTTACGGGCGACGCACTTTTCAAATATCCCGTTCCCGTATTGTGTTCAGGTTACGGTCTCAATAAAACACTAAGATTCCGCCCGCTCCGTATCAGGTCGAACCCCCTCTGGGCTTCCTCGAAGGGCAGAATATCGGAAAGGAGGGGCCGGACATCGACCAGTTTGTTGGCCATCAGGTTGAGAGCAGCCATTACCGGACCGCTGAGGTGTCCCTTGATGGTGAGCTGCTTTTCTATCCAGAGGGCAGGTTCTACTTGCATCGGATTGACGAATCCGGTGAGGGCGATGGCGCCGCCCTGGCGGACGATACGAACCGCCTGATTAAATACCTTGCCTTCACGCACACAGATCAGAACCGCATCCGGACCGGCATCGGTCAATTCAGCTATGGCCGCTTCGACGTCTATTTCCGCGGCGTTGAGCGCGGCGTCGGCACCCATTTCAATCGCCTTTTCCAGTCGGGACTTAACGATATCAACCACGATAATGGGGGCTACCCCGGCGGCACGGGCACTGAGCATGGCTCCCAGGCCGATCTTGCCGGCCCCGATGATGACGGCCGATTTTCCCAGTCCCAGACCGGCGGCCTGAACCGAACCGATACCGGTGGCTAACGGTTCCGCCAGACAGACCTCTTCCGAAGACAGGTTCTCCGGGACCGGATGAACCATATTGGGGGGCTTTACAAAATATTCGGCAAAGGCGCCACCCCTCTGGCCGTAAGCCTCTCCGCCAAAGACAAACCCCCGCGAAGGTCCGCCCAGGCAGAGATGGTACAGCAGGCGCTTACAGAAATAACACTGGCCGCAGGAGCGTTTGGCCGAACAATAAGTCACCCGGTCACCCACCGTCCAGCCTTCAAGTCCCTCTCCCACGGCGGCAATTTCGGCCACCCACTCGTGGCCAAGTATCGTCCCGGCAAAGTGTTTAAAGGTGGGGATGTTTTCCAGAACACCATCCAGATATTCAATATCCGTACCGCAAATAGAGCAGTATATCGTCTTGAGCAGGAGCATGCCGGGTGATGCTTCCGGTTGGGGTATTTCCTGGACGAGAAGGGTTTTTTTATCCGGCTGAACAACTACGGCTCTCATTATTTTCCTCCAATAAGTCTTTTTGCCCGACGGCATAATGATAATGGATTTACCCGGTTTCGGCAAATATTTTGCCTTTTTTATAGCAACGGCGGGTATTCCCCGCCCGGTTCCGGCAGGCTATCTATCGCTTCATCTGCTATAATGGCAGTAAACGGAACGGAATTACCGGCTATGGATGAGAAGAGTCTTGAAATACTTGAGTTTCCGGTTATCCGGGAGATACTGTCCGGATTCACCTCTTTTTCGGCCAGCCGGCAACTGGCCCGCGAACTGACCCCCCTTACCGACTACGAGACAATTTCCAGATTGTTAAACCAGTCAGCCGAGGCGCGCCATCTCCTGGTCCTTGAACCGGGTTTATCTATCGGCAGCACCAGCGACGTCCGGGAAGAGGTCCGCATGGCCGCCCTGGGCAGAATCCTGGATACCGGCAGTCTTGTGGAAATCCAGCGGACACTGGCGGCGTTACGGCGTCTTCGCGACAGCCTGGAAAAACTGTCCGAGCAGTTCCCGCTGCTCTGGGGGGTGGCGGAAGGCATCCTGCGGCTGCCCGGTATCGAAAAAAGCATCACCGGGTGCCTGTCTGAAAGCGGGGAGGTTCTGGACACCGCTTCACCGCAGCTGGCTTCGGTGAGACACCATCTCGGCGGAATACACCAGCAAATGTGGGACACGCTGGAATCCCTGATGAAAACCACTCACGGACAGCAGGTAATACAGGAACCGATAATTACGGAACGGGAAGGGCGTTATGTTATTCCGGTAAAGATTGAATACCGGCGGGAACTTGGCGGCATCGTCCACGACGTTTCCAATACCGGAGCCACCGTGTTTGTGGAGCCGTGGGCAACCGTTGAAATGGGCAACACCCAGCGCGAACTGAAAGCCGAAGAAAAACGTGAAATAGAGAGAATACTGGGGAAACTGAGTTCCGAAGCCGGCGCCTATGCCAAAGAGATAAGCCGGAATATTGAGCTGGCGGCGGAGCTTGACCTGGCCATGGCCAAGGCCAAATTTGCCGCCAAATACCGGGCGGTCGAACCGACCCTGACTGACTTTGACGAAACGAGACACCCGCCCGGAGAGGGGCAGCCGGGAGTAATACGGCTGCTGGAAGCGCGGCATCCGATACTGGCCGAAAAGGCGGTGCCGGTCTCGATAGAAATCGGGGGGGAATTTTCGATACTGGTGATTACCGGGCCCAATACCGGAGGCAAGACGGTGGCTCTTAAAACTGTCGGGCTGTTCAGTTTGATGGCGCAGGCAGGTCTGCCGATACCGGCTTCGCCGGAAAGCTGTCTACCCGTGTTCGACGGTGTCTATGCCGATATCGGTGACGAACAGAGCATCGAACAGACCCTCTCCAGTTTCAGCTGGCACATGGGTAATATCGTGCGTATCGTCAACGGAGCCACCCGGAAAAGTCTGGTGCTTCTGGACGAACTTGGCACCAGTACCGACCCGGCGGAAGGCGCCGCCCTGGCTCACTCCATCCTGCTCCGTTTTTTGCGGCAGGGAACCCTCACCATTATCACCACCCACTACAGCAGTCTCAAGGTTTTTGCCCATGCCACCCCGGGACTGCAGAACGCTTCATTTGAGTTTGATCCGGTAACCTTCGTGCCTACTTACCGTCTCTCGGTCGGCACGCCGGGCGGCAGTAACGCGCTGGCAACCGCTGCCCGCCTGGGTCTGTTACCCGACGTGGTCAACGAAGCCAGGAGCATGTTGTCGGAGAGCGCCCTGGAACTGGATAGCCTGCTGCAAGATTTGATGACGGAAAAGCAGAAAACGGAAGCCACGCGGCGAAACCTGGAAACAGTGGCGGCCGATATGGAGACACGGCAGCTTGATATTGCCGGCCGGCAACGAAAACTGAAAAAAATGGAGAAAGATATTATCGTCCAGTTCCGGGACAGAATTGTCGTTGAGACAAATAACCTGCACCGGGAAATCAAGCGGGCAGCGGCCGATTTAAGAAAGGAAAAATCAAGCGAAAGAATCAAACAGGCCAGACAGACGCTGTCCAGAGTACAGGAGCAACTGCAAAGCGAAGTCTGGTCATCCGGAATCGAAAAAACCGGCCGGAAAGAAGCCGATAAAACCGCCATCATGGTGGGGGATATCGTCCGGCTCAGTGAAACCGACGTACCGGCAACGGTGCTCTCGGTATCCGAGAAAAAGGAACAGGTGGAGGTCCAGGTGGGGCAAGCCAGACTCAATATAGGCCTGCACCGTGTCGAAAAAATAGCCTCCGCCGCCGACCGTAAAACGGGTAACATCACTCAGGCGAAATTACCGCCGGCGCGGCGCGTTTCTCCGGAACTCGACCTGCGCGGCAAGCGGGCGGACGAGGCTGAAATAATGCTGGACGGCTACCTGAACGACGCCACCCTGGCCGGACAAAGCGAAGTCCGCATTATCCACGGCATCGGCACCGGCGCTTTGCGGCGGATGGTCAGGGACATGCTGACCTCCCACCCGCTGGTGAAATCTTTCCGCTCCGGCGGCAGAGGCGAAGGCGATGACGGCGCTTCCGTGGTCAGCCTGTGATTTACGATAGCAAAAGCTCTTGTATTCGAGCCGGGGAACGGGCAAAATGGTAATTTCAGGCGGAAAATATTTTCTCAGTCGAACAAAGATGATCGCCCTGCTCACCGGGATGGAAGCAGCCGGTGATATCGGGGCGAAGTCTCTTTACCTGCCGCCCGGATTACCTCCCCGGGAAATTGAAAGCTCCCTGGCCGAAGTATTTTCGCCGCGGGCTGTCCCCGACGGGCTGGCTAAGTTATCGGCAGACTCGAAAACAGGCAGCTGTCTTTACCGGGGGACGGGGCGAAAAATCATGGCGCTGCCGCCGTTTCCGGTAGCTGAAAAAGCCCTTCTCCCTGGCTACGATGTTGC
The DNA here is from genome assembly GCA_965369965.1 of uncultured bacterium. GTDB lineage: Bacteria > Chloroflexota > Dehalococcoidia > Dehalococcoidales > RBG-16-60-22 > JACZSH01. Next base: position 5,122 of record CBDUSH010000053.1, read on the forward strand.
TCCGCTGCTCAGCCGGCTGCGCACCGATTTCAAGATAGCTTTCATCCTGGTGCGGCTGGGCGCTTACGCGGTGGGTGTTTGCCGGGGCGAGGCCCTGGTCCACAGTAAAGTTGGCACCGGCCTGGTGCACGGACAGCATAAAAAAGGCGGCTCTTCACAAAGCAGGTTCCGCCGGCACCGGGAAAAGCAAATAGAATATTTCCTGGGCCGGGTCTGCGCCCGGATACAGGAACACATCATGCCCGAAGCCGGTTCACTGGACTACGTGGTCTACGGCGGCGCCTGGACGACCCTGCAGTTGCTGGAGGGTCAGTGTCCGTTGGTCAGGCAGCTTAAAACACCGGCTTTGCCCCCGCTGCTGGACATCCCCGAACCACGCCACGCGGTGCTGACGGCGGCCGTAAAACGAATCTGGTCAAGTTATCTGGTAGAATGGCCGGAAGATGAAGAAAGCTAGCCGGTTCTCCCGGACTATTCAGGGCGCCTGTTTTCCATCGTCACGAAGAAGGCCGATATAGCGGTAGAGATACCAGCAGGCAACGGTACGGAAAGGCCGCCAGCCTTCGGCGACCTGCCTTGCCTGAGCATTGAAATCCGCCTCGGGCAGACCGTAAAGAGCGGTCATGGCGTTGCGGATGGCGAGGTCACCGATGGGGAAGACGTCCGGCCTCAGCATCGCGAATATGAGGTACATTTCGGCCGTCCACCGGCCGATGCCTTTTACCCGGGAGAGGATGGTGATGACAGCTTCATCATCCATCGTCTCGAATTTCTGAAAGTCTATGACGCCGGCCAGGACCTGTTCGGCCAGACCGTGCAGGCATTTTATCTTCATCCGGGAGAGACCGGTTGTCCGGAGCTCTTCTTCACCGGCACCGGCCAGCTGCTCCGGGCTGATGCCGTTTCCGCCGAAGAGAGCGTCCAGCCGGGAGCGAATCGCCCGCGCCGAGCTGTTGGACAACTGCTGGGCGGCTACCGAGTATACCAGGGCGGTGATTCCCTGTGCCCGGCATTCGAGGAGGCAGGGGCCGACCCGGTCAATCACGGCGGCCATCTTCGGGTCCCCGGTTCTTAAATGATCAACCGCTTCCGTAAAATCAGCTTGTTCCGGCGATTTGTCAGGCATTACGCGTATTACTTTCAGCGCCTCAGGCGACTTTCCGGTCCGGGTTGATTTTACCGGCCGCCGCCGAGGCGGCGCTTCTTAGAAAAGCCTCGTCGCTGCCCAGGGCGATAAACTTGAACCCTTCGGCGATACGCGCGTTAGCTGCCTCCGGGCTGCCGACATGAATGCCGCCGGCGACGCCGTGCTTCTTGCCCGAAGCGAGGACTTTACCCACCGCGGCCACGTGTTCCGGGGCGGGATTTTCCGTTCCCGGCTTGAGACCCATCGAGATTGCCAGGTCAGACGGTCCGATAAAATAACCGTCCACACCGGGCACGGAAAGAATGTCGTCGACACAGTTGACGGCATCGATATGTTCTATCTGGACGATGAGGGCGATTTCTTCATTGGCGTGTTCAAAGTAGTCGACCCCGCCGTAAAGCCGGGCGCGAGGCCCGCCGTAGCTCCTGGAGCCAACCGGAGGGTAGCGGCAGGCCTGCACGGCATCGATGGCTTCCTGCCGGCTGTTTACCATCGGAATGACCAGTCCGTAAGCGCCGGCGTCCAGGGCGCGTTTTATCGGTAACGGGGAATTCCAGGGTACCCTGACCATCGGCACTGTATCGGTGGTCGAAATCGCCTGGATGATAGACTGGGTGGCGCCGATATCGATCGAGCCGTGTTCGGTATCCACCACCAGCCAGTCGAACCCCATGTTGGCCGTAATCTCAGCCACGATAGGGCTGCCAAGTACCAGCCACGTCCCTACCGTGGCCTTGCCTTCGCGCCACATTGTTTTTGCCCGGTTTTTTTTCAATTCAGCCTCCCGTTAATCATTTTCCGTCAGGTATCGCTATTTCACTTCAACGTAAAGAGTCGACACAATGTCGAAATATTGAATCGTCGCGTCCGGGACGACGGCTACCCTGGCGCCGTCCGGATAATCCTTTTCAAGCATGGCAATCACTTCCGGCCAGGTTTTCGCCCAGTGGACGGATTCCTCCGGGGCCAGCCAGTCGATACTTACTTTATTCTGATAGGGCATCTGGATGATAAACTTCCTGATTTTGGGGGCCAGTCCCGGCCGTTTGCCCGCCCGGCCGGCAATATGCCTGCCGAAGGTACGGCGCAGATAATGAGGCACTTCACCCCAGGGGTTATTGGTAACCATGACCAGGGTACCCCCGCTATCCGGCACCAGTGATTCGGCGACTATTTTCCCGATGAGGGTCTCGTTTACCTTGGCGTTGCAGTTGCCCACTACCACGTCGGGCGGTTCCGGCAGCGGGGTATGGTAATGTTCCCTGGCCAGCTTCACTCCCTCATAAAACTGGGCGGCGGGCTCGCCGACGAAGAGAGCGGTTGTTTCTCGGCTGGCGTTCACGATAGCGTCGATTTTAACGTCCAGGCCGGACATCCGACAGGTCTCTTCGATATCAAGGAACATGGCGTTATTTTCGTGCCTGCCCATACCGGAGGCGTTGTCGATACCGCTTTCTTTGGCGCGCAGGCGGACCGTTCCGTGGTTATGGGCGACGGTGTCCATCGAGGCGATTCCGGGCAGGATTATCTTGCCGCCGCCGCCGAAACCGGCGCTCTGGTGGGGCACGATGGAGCCGATACCTATTTTCAGGTCGGCGGCCATGAATTCGGCGTTCAAGGAGACCGGAGTTCCCCGGCTGGTCTGGCCGATATAAGTGCAGTTCTCATAAGGGTTATGGTTGTAGACGTTAAACCGGGCGATGATATCGGCGCCCAGTTTCTTGGAAAACTCAAAGGCGGTGAGTGCGCCGTGGGTGCCCAGGGCGCAGATGAACTGGATGTTTTCTTCTTCAACCCCGGCCGCCGCCAGTTCCTCCAGGACGTAAGGCACGATTTCGGCGACCTTGGTCGGCCGGCTCATGTCGTCGAAGAGGATTACCACGTTTTTCCTGCCCCGGGCCAGTTCCCTTATCGGTTTGACGCCGATGGGATTGGCAAAGGCTTTCCGGAAGCCTTCGTCACTGAGTTTCGGCGCGTTATGACCGTTCATCAGACAGGTGGTTACCGACCATTTCTCCGGGAAGCTCAGCTCGGCCTCGATATCACCCCACCAGGCGAGCTGGGGCACTTTTACGGTGTTACCGGCGGTTTGAACAGTCATCCGTCCTCCCAGGTTTCTTATTTGTCAGAACACAAAATCGATAACGCGCGGCAGTCCCTGAATATCCTAAGACATTACCCGCCTTTTAACAAGTTTTGTAAACCAAATGTAAAACCTGGCGGTCATTTTGACAAGTTTTGGAAATCAAATGTAAAAATCCGGCTTTCATTTTGACAAGTTTTAGAAATCAAATGAAAAACCCGGCGGTCATTTTGTTTTTGGGGTTTTTGTCTTGAACAGCCAGTTTCTTAACACCAGCGGAGGTATTACCGTAGTCAAAAGACTCATCAGCACCAGCGCCGCGTACATGTCCGGCGCGATAAGGTTCTGATTCAGGCCGATGAGGGCCACAATCATGGCCACTTCCCCCCTGGGGGCCATGCCCGTGCCGACGATGAGCGAATCCCTGGCGCCGATACCCAATAATCTGGCAGGCACGCCGCAGCCGATTAATTTCGTCAGGAGAGCCACCACGGTCAGCGCCAGCACGAACCAGATAATATTCACGGTAATGACGTGGAGGTCCAGCAGGATACCCAGCGAGATAAAAAAGATGGAGGCAAAGATGATTTGCAGGTGCTCGGCGCCTTCCCTGAAGGCAAGTTCATGTTTTAACTTGACCCGCGTCAGGGTAACCCCGGCCAGGAACGAACCGATGATGGCCGACAAACCGAAAAGCTCCGCGAAGAGGCTGTAAAAAAAGGCGATCATGATGGCAAAGATAAATATGGTTTCCGGATACTTGTCGCAAAACCGGGTGGCATCCAGTTTAGCCATCAGTCTGGTGAGCACCCGGCTCCCCAGAAGACCGCCGAGGACGAGGAAACCGACGGCTTTGACAATTGTGAGCAGGATAGCGGGCAGTGACAAATCCCCGGAGACAATCCCGCCGGCCAGCGACAAGGCCAGCAGGCTGAGAACGTCGTCTATTATGGCCGCCCCGATAATGATTTTAGCCGCTTTAGTGTTCAGTTTGCCCATTTCTTTCAACACATTGGCGGTAATGGCGATGCTGGTGGCCGTCAGGGCGATGCCGACAAATATGGCGGCTCCGAAATCAAATCCGAAAAGCACCGCCAGGTAATAGCCGGCGGCCAGGGGCACCACGATGCCGAAGAAAGCAATTATGAAATATTTCAGGTTGATGATTTCTTTGAGGTTGAAATGCAGCCCGATAGTAAAAAGCAGCACCACGGCTCCCAGGTGCCCCAGACTGGAGACAAAATCGGTGTAGGTTACCAGTCCGAGCAGGCTGGGACCGACGACGATACCCGCCAGGATAATACCGACGACAGCCGATTGATTTATGCGGTAGGCGATCAAATAGCCGGCCAGGGCGACAAACATGAGCAGGCTCATCTGAAATTCAATGGAAGCTAATATACCGTGTTCCGCGGCGAACATATTACTCCTTCCATCGGTGCCTGTCCGGTCGGGATAAATTTTATAATCACGCTTTTCGGGTATGGAGTGAAAATGGCCGGGTCCGGATATCTACCGCCGGGATAAGATATATAGTCAGTCTATTTTTTCAAACTGGTCTTTGGCGGCTCCGCATACCGGACAGACCCAGTCATCAGGCAGAGCTTCAAAAGAAGTTCCGGGCGGGATGTCACCGTCCGGGTCACCCTGCGCCGGGTCGTAAATATAACCGCAAACAAGACACTTGTACTCCGGCATCACAGTATCCCTTTCTTCGTATTATCCATTATATTGCACGACTATTACGTAATCGCTCGAAATTTTACCAGTTATGCCGGTGACTGTCAATTAACTATTATGTAAACTACTCTCCCCGCTTACCCGTTTGCCTGCCTTTTCTGATTCATTGCCGGAGGTAAAATGCTATAATGCGGTACTACCACGCCGGTGAACAGGAGGACACGTAATTGCCATTTGCCCGCCTGATTGTGAACCCGACTGCCGGAGCCAACGGAACCGCCAGGAAATGGCCGCATATTCAATCCCTACTGAATAACAGCGGGCTGCGTTTTGAATACGACGTCACCGAAGCGCCGGGCCAGGCCCGGGAACTGGCCGCAACCGCCGCCGGAAAAGGCTGCGAGATGGTGGTGGCGGTGGGTGGGGACGGCACCATAAATGAAGTTGTCAACGGGCTGCATGACGCCGGGAATGCCTCCGAGGTATTACTGGGTATCATCAGCACGGGGACCGGGAGTGATTTCATACGGACGCTTGGTTTATCACGAAACTATCAAGAGGCCTGCCGGCGCCTGATAAATCCGGGGAAATTGAAGGTTGACGCGGGAGTTATCGAATATACCAGCCGGGGGCAGACGGAAAAACGGGTATTCGTTAATTTTGCCGGCCTGGGTTTTGCCGCTGAAATAGTGAAAGCCACCACCCTGAAATTCAAAACCCTGAGCGCCATGCCGGCTTACCTGCTGGGCTTGCTGACTACTTTAATTTCTTACCGGAATAAAGAAATATCTCTGCGTATCGACGGTGAATTGATTTCCCGAAAAGTGTGTACGGTACTGATGAATAACGGCAAATACAGTGGTGGAGGTATGTTCGCCGCGCCTGAGGCCGACCTCTCCGACGGCTTGCTCGACGTGGTGATAATAGGCGACCTGAGCAAAGCCGATCTCCTCTGGTCGTTACCGCGCCTTTACCGGGGCACTCATCTGACACACCCCAAAGTCACCCTGAAAAAAGCCCGCGTCATTGAAATTCAGTCCGCCGAAGGAATGACTTTACAGGCCGACGGTGAATTACTGGGAGAGCTGCCCGCCCGCTGTTATCTGCTGCCCGGGGCGCTAACCATCGCGGTCTAATCCGGGGTTTCCACGGTTGCCGGCGAGTAACTTCTTCCAGATAAGCAAAATTCCACAAAAAGCAGTCATGTTTAAGGCTAATCGGGGGGTACAAACCAGGACTATCTTTTTTCTGGAATTGATGGAAAAATAAGGGTCATACGTGGAAAATATAAGGGTAAATTCGTAGAAAAATAGAGGATTACAAAACGAATTCCAACTGCAATAGCGGTTTTTCGCCCAACTTATTTATGCTAAATATTGTCCACTGGTGAATACC
>CBDUSH010000054.1:0-11333 GCA_965369965.1 uncultured bacterium
CCGCCGCCTTAAGTCAGCCTTTTCACAGCCAGTGACAGGCTGCCGCCGCCCAGTTTAAAACTTTCCGCGAAAGCGCCCTCTTCCGGGGCGCCCTCGATAATCCGTTCGGTCAGCGTTTCCTGCTTGATATAGTCGGCAAAATCGGTCATCACCTGCTTCGTATAATCGTCGCCCTCATAGGAAGTGATAATATGATCGGTGATATTAAATCCGGCGGCGCGGCGCATGGTCTGTAACCGCCGCACAATCTCCCTTGCTGTCCCTTCCGCCGCCAGCTCCGGGGTAATCTGGGTATCAATAGCCACCGATAAATTTCCCGCTGAACTGAAGGCGTATCTCGGCGCGCTCAAGCGGGTTATATCATCAAACATCTCTATTTCTTTGACATTAACTTCTTCTTTTATTTGAGAAGCAAAGCGCTTGACCGCTTTACGGAGTTTTTCCGATTTGACATCAACCATCATCATGGCAATCGGCTGCCTGACCTTAATGCCGACTTTGCTTCGCGCCGCCCTGCCGAGGCTGGACAATTCCTTGATAACTTGAACCTCAGCCATGACGTGTTTATCAATTTTATCTCTATCCGCCACCGGGAAGTCAGCCAGGTGCACGCTCTCCGGCGCTTCCGGGAACGCGGTGCCCACCAGGTTCCGGTACAGTTCCTCGGCCAGAAACGGCGTAAACGGCGCCATCAGCTTGGCTACCGTCACCAGGCAGTGGTACAGCGTGTTGTAGGCCGCCAGCTTATCGGCGTCGCTCTCGCTCTTCCAGAAACGGCGTCGACTCCGCCGCACGTACCAGTTGGACAGGTCGCTGACGAAGCTTTCTATTTTCCGGCCGCCCTCGGTGGGATTGTAGTTATCCAGCGCCTCGTCAACGTCGACAATCAGCTGGTTAAGCTCGGAGAGAACCCACCGGTCCAGTTCCGAATGGCTTTCGACCGACTCGCCGCCGGGGACGAAGTTGTCGATATTGGCGTAGTTGATAAAAAAGGAGTACACGTTCCACAGGGTGAGCAGAAACCGGCGGGTTACTTCGGCCACCATCTCCTCGGCAAAACGGCGCACGTTACCCGCCGAAGTGGAGGTAAATAAATACCAGCGCAGCGGGTCGGCGCCGTACTTGTTAATCACCTGCCACGGCTCAATCACGTTCCCCTTGGCTTTACTCATCTTCTCGCCCTTGGCGTCAAGGATATGGCCCAGGCAGATGACGTTCTGGAAACAGGGACGGTCAAAGAGGAGTGTCGATATGGCGTGCAGGCTGTAAAACCAGCCGCGCGTCTGGTCAATCGCCTCGCAAATATAATCGGCCGGGAAGCGCCCGTCCTCAAGCAGCGTTTCATTCTCAAACGGGTAGTGGTGCTGGGCAACCGGCATCGCCCCTGAATCGAACCAGCAGTCAATCACCTCCGGCACCCGCTTCATCTTCCCGCCGCACTGCGGACAGTCAAAGGTCATATCGTCGACATAGGGACGGTGCAGGTCAGGCGGTTCCTGCCAGCCGCTGAAGCCGGGCCTGTTTTTCAGGTCCTCGATACCACCCACGCACTCGGCGGCGTCACAGGCGGCGCAACGCCAGACAGGCAGCGGCGTCCCCCAGTAACGCTCCCGGGAAAAAGCCCAGTCCACGTTATTCTCCAGCCAGTCCCCGAAGCGGCCGTCCTTGATGTGCTCCGGGTACCAGTTTATCCGGGCGTTGCCGTCCAGCAGGCTCTTTTTTACTTCCGTCGTCCGGATATACCAGCTTCTCTTCACGTAGTAAAGCAGCGGCGTCTCGCAGCGCCAGCAGAAAGGATAGGTATGCCGTATCGTCTCGCTCCGGTAGAGCAGCCCCTTTTCCCGCAGAGCTTCCAGCACCAGCGGGTCGGCTTCTTTAACAAACTTACCTGAAAACGGATAATCATTGGTAATATTACCCTGCAAATCTACCGGCTGGACAAAGTTCAGCCCTCGCTCCATTCCGGCCTCAAAATCAACCTCGCCGAAAGCCGGAGCCATGTGTACGATACCCGTCCCGTCTTCCAGGGAAACAAAGTCGGTGTCAATCACCGGATAGTTAAAAGAGCCCGTTTCCTGCCACCTGGTATTCGATGAAGTCTCGCCGTCCCTGGCAAGACTGGTCACTTTGACTCCGTAATCGAACGGGTTGAAGAGGGGTTCATATCTCAGGTCCACCAGGTCACTGCCCTTGATGCGGGCGGCCACCGGTGCTTCGCCCAGCCCGACCGATTCCAGCCGCGCCTCGGCCATGATAAGGTATTCGCCCTCATGCTCCACGATGGCATAATCGGCGTCGGCGGCCACCGCCAGGGCGGTATTGCCCGGCAGCGTCCAGGGAGTCGTCGTCCAGGCAAGCAAGTAAACCGGCTTGTCACCGGCCAGTTCAAGCAGCCGGCCGGCGAAATCGGCCACCCGGTCGTCGTAAAGTGTCCGCAGCTTTTCCAGGAATCCCGGTGCCTCGTAGACCGATTTAGCCAGTCTGAACTTTATGTAAACAGACGGGTCTTCAACGTCGTCCTTATAGCCGAGGGCTACCTCGTGCGAGCTGAGTGAAGTGCCGCACCGCGGACAGTGGGCGGCCGTCTTGTAGCCGTGATAGACCAGGCCCCGGTCCCACATCTGCTTTATCGACCACCAGACAGTCTCGATATAGTCGTTCTTCATGGTCACGTAGGGATGCTCCATGTCAACCCAGAAAGCGATTCGTTCCGTCATCGCCTCCCATTCCTTGAGGTAAGTGAAGACGCTCTCCCGGCAGCGGGCGTTAAACCGGTCGATGCCGTATTCTTCAATTTCCGTCTTGTTGGTAAAGCCGAGCTGCCTTTCCACCTCCAGTTCCACCGGCAGGCCGTGCGTATCCCAGCCGGCGATGCGGGGGGTATAGTAGCCTTTCATCGCCTTGTAGCGCGGGATAATATCTTTAAAAATACGGGCCAGCACGTGGTGAATACCCGGGCTGCCGTTAGCCGTCGGCGGCCCTTCGTAAAAGACAAAACGGGGACCACCCTGGCGGGAACTTATACTCCGCTCAAAAATATTCTGGCTGCGCCACCATTCGAGGATACTCTCCTCGATCTGCGGCAGATTCATCTTGCTTATTACCGGACGGAACATATTTCAAATCCCCTTCAATAACAAAAAATCCCGTCCTCAAGGGACGGGAATGATTCAACCCGCGGTACCACCCTATTTCCCCGGACCACCGGGGCACTTCTTGAAAGGCACCTTCTGATGCCCTCGTCACGATAACGGCTGACGTTACCGGCCAGGCCTACTGGGCGTCGGCGCTGCCCGACTACCGTTCAACCGGCGGCTCAGGAGTGATTTTCGGGGAGGTGGCCATGTCTGCTCTCACCGTACCAGACTCGCTGGCTGCCTTTTATCTCCCTTACTCTTCTCCGTCCACGCCTTTACTGCTCAAGGTTAACATATTCTGAAAGGTAAATCAATCGAGGATTTGGTTCTGTTTGCATTTAGCTGGCGGGAACCCCGGTAATTTTAACTTAAATAGTGGTATAGTGTACGGAAACAGGGCGTAGCCGGTTAAATGCGAAAATTTCCGGCCCGGGGAGATTATGATGGGACCGCATAAGATAAAGATACTTGTAAACGCCTTTTTTGGCGATGAGGAATACGAGCTGGTTTTCCCTGAGAATTGGGATATCCGGGAATGCCACATCGCCGGCCATGACAAACCGCCCTTATCTGATGAGGAGATGAGGTACGCCTTACAGAAACCATTCGGCACTCCACGGCTCAGGGAGATGGCTAAAGAGGGTGACCAGGTGTGCATTCTCTTCGATGACCTCCCTAAGCCCACCCCGGCCAGCCGCATAGTCCCCTTTGTTCTGGAAGAACTGCATGAGGGCGGTGTGACTGATGAGCAAATCCGATTCATTTGCGCGCCGGGGACCCACCGGCCGCTGATCTACCCCGAATTTGCGGCCAAGCTGGGCAAAGAGATTGTCGAGAAGTACCCGGTCTACAATCACAGCATCTGGGAGAACGTCGTCTATATGGGAGAGACCAGTCGTGGTACTCCTGTTTACGTCAACCGCGAATTCGCCTCCTGTGACCTCAGGGTCGCCATCGGCAGCCTGTTTCCTCATCCGCTGGCGGGCTTTGGCGGCGGCGGCAAGATTATCATGCCGGGTATAAGTGGTATCGAGACGATTGACCATCATCACAGTAACAAGGATATGCACCGTAACATTGGACTGGGCCGGGTGGATGACAACGTTTTCCGTCTGGATATTGAAGATGCCGCCCGCCTGGCCGGACTGCACTTTAAAATAGACTCCGTGTTGAACAACCGCCGTGAGGTGGTTGGCCTCTTCGCCGGAGACCTGGTAGCTGAACACCGTGCCGGAGTGGAACTCGCCCGTCAGGTTTACCAGACCGAAACGGTTGCCGACGCCGATGTGGTTGTTCTAAACAGTTATCCGGATGAGTGTCAGCTGGTACGTTCGATGGCGTGCATACCGGGTTCTCTTCGTGAAGGTGGGGACGTGGTGATAATAACCCATTCACACGAGGGCCAGAACCTTCATCAGTGGGCTAGCCGCTTCGGGACAGACTACGGTGGGCGAGGCTATAACCCGACACATGTTTACGCTCATATTGAGAAGGCGGCAAAGATAATAGTGGTCGCGCCGCATCTTTCCCGGTACGACAGGGATTTGATCGGCCCTCCGGAAAAACTGACCTGGTGTAAGACGTGGGCGGAAGCCCTGGCGGAACTTGTGGGCAGGCACGGGCCGGGCGCCAAAGTTGGCGTCTATCCGTATGCGCCCATGCAGGTACCGTTCACAACGCCGGATTAGGCGGCCGCAGGGCCCACTTGACCTGCAAACCGGTCAATACCCGGCGTTTGCCGCCCTCTTTCCCCGGCAGCGGCATCGGAAATTGTCATTCAAACCACTGCCCCACCACAAAATGGTCCTGGTCAAAAACCATCCGGATACCCACTTCGCCATTTTCGTATTTCGCTTTATAGTGAACGATGGTATAACCGTCTTGCTCCTCAGTCTTCAGGAACTCCTTGGACACGTAAGCGCCCAACTGACCGCCTATCTGGGCAGCCGCCTCATCGAGCATTTCCTGAGTCACCGCCGCTTTGAATTCGGCGTCACCATGCTCGGTGTATTTGGCCAGGTCGCTTTCACTCATACCCTGTAAGGTCATCTCTGTCGCCGGGTCGGCATAAGCCCGGATAGCGCTCTCGTCGGCGGTTGGTGGCGGACTGGATTTACAGGCGATAGCCCCACCAAGTATGGTCAGTAAAATAACCGTCAGTGATATCAGCCCGGTTGTTTTTATCATATTCTTAATAATCCTTCCATCAGGTCTGGTAACGGCCTGTAAAAACAGCGCTTTATATGTCATATTCTTTAGCAATGTGAACACGAGCCGGGCATATACAGAGAAATGTATCTCCGAAAGTTAATGAAAATGAACAAAGTTTTGGTTTCTCATCCAGACACTCGACGTATTTTCCCTGTCTAATATGGTTGGCTTTGCAAAGGTTTTTGAACCCTGATTTTTCACATATAAAATCTTTTTGGCACTTCACCCCGGCCAATATTCTTTTCAGGTTACTGTCAGCTTGCAGCTTCACTGGCCTGCCTCCCCCCACAAAGGTTACCACTTCCCGTGCCGGAGTTAAAGCCGGTTTAGCTCCATGAGCCGGTAACCGGGAACACTTAAGTGCCGCCACAATACTCCCTGGCGGCAACCCACTTCCCGCACCCCAAAATCAACCGGGCCTTTTACAGCCGTTTGCGCTGTAATTGCATATTCGTATTCATCTGTGAGGGCAATTGGAAAAGTTCCTCTTTTTGACAGCTTCGGCATTATGACCCTATTATGACCCAATTATGACCCCTAAAAGGGTGTTCTTCCTGAGCCTTTTAGGTTACGATTTAGTACATGGAAGGCTCAAAATTATGACCGAAAAGTTTCAGGGACGCCGGCGGGAAAGTACCCGGTTCATTCCCGGCGCCGCATTTAAACGCCAATTTGGGCATGGGTATACCATGCGCCGTTAACAGTAACATCAACCAGAGTTTTACGATACCCTTTCAAAGGAGGCAGGTGAAATGGAACGAAAAGAAGATAGAGAAAAAGTATTGATTCCAATCCGCCGCCGTGAACCTGACCGCGAAGAAGAGCTCCAGCAGGAACTTTCCGGGGAGCCGGATGAAGTGGCCGTACCAGGTATACCCCGAAGGTGGCGTGCCTACTGATGACTGAACGGAAATATCACGCAGAAAGTCAGGGTGAAGCATGATAAAAAGTAGCGACAAATGGCAGTTAGTTGAAGAAAAACTGGAGGAGCTCCGGATGCTTGTGGAGGAGAACTGGAAAAAGGGGGAGTGGGAACTGGCTGTGTTTGGCGAAGGCGCCATTAGAACTGTGGAGCAATCGAAGGCCTCTGCGGCAGAGATGAGACAACGGGCTGGCGAATATATTAATTCAATACCACCCCGAACATAATATACACCAGCGGCAACCCGCTCTCCGCACCGCCAAAGCCAACTAAACCTTTAATACCGGCTTGTTTAAAGCTAGAAACAAGGGTGTTGAATGGTACCGGGGATTTTTGCTGCTCCCTGAGATGGATAACCACCCTGCGAATTACCCTGATAAGTAAATCAAGTGGGGGATTTTACTGCTCTCTGGGCTGGATAATCACCTTACGCATCTCCCCTTCACCATCGCTCTGAGTGGTAACCTCGGGGTGTCCCGCCAGACAAACGTGGATAATGCGCCGGTCGAAAGCGGGCATCGGCTCCAGGGCAAAGGGGACGCCCCTCGTCTTCACCTGCTCCGCTATCCGGCTGGCCATGGCCTGCAGGGCCTCAAAGCGGCGCCGCTTGTATCCTTCGATGTCGACGATTATCGGCGGCCACTCCTGGGTTTGATGCCCGACGATAATCCGTACCAGGTACTGGAGGCAGGAAAGGGTTTGCCCGCGCCGTCCGATGAGGATACCGGGGTCATCGCCTCTGACGTCGAGGGTAATTGTCGGCTCTGCCTCCTCGTCGTTGTCAATACTGAAATCAGCCGCCGGAGTGACCATCGTGGACACTCCCATCAGGTCGAGGAGGGTTTCCAGGGTTTCTCTGGCGGTTTCCGTTATATCTTTCCTGTTTCCGGATATCTCCATCTGTTACCTCGCTGCCATCACCTTTTCTTGGGGCGGTGACTTTTGCCCTTTTTCGCCTGCCGGCTTAACAACTGGAAGCTGGAGCCTTTCTTGCTTATCTTCCCGCCCTCCGAAATGTCGGCCCCAAGGTCGGTGCCGGTATCGACATCGGTAACGTCGATACGCTTTTCTTCGTTACGGGCAATGCGCCTGGAGTACTTCTTGTCCCGGGCGGGTTTCTTGCCAAACACCGTGGCCAGTCCACCCCAGCCCCCGGTGATATAGTACTGGACAACGATAGTGACCGCGTTTGAAATTACCCAGTAGAGCGCCAGCCCGCTGGGGAATTGCATGGTCAGGAAAGCAAACATCAGCGGCATCATCCAGAGCATCATCTGCTGCTGCGCCGCCTGTTTGGAATCAGCCCCGGAGGGCATTATCATCTTTTGCTGCGCCCACATGGTACCCCCGACAAGGATAGGCAGCAGGATGAATTTATCCGGTACCGCCAGGTCAAGCCAGAGGAACTGGCTGTTCAGGGGCACCAGGGAGAATACCTGCCCCCAGGACGTGTAAAGGTACCGGGACAGGCTCAGGAAATCCTCCGGCACCACCGCCAGCACCCGGATGATTGACTGGAAAAGGGCAATCCAGATGGGCATCTGCACCAGCATGGGCAGCATGCAGCCCGCCGGGCTGACCCCGGACTCTTTGTAAAGCTGCATCTGCTCCTGGGCCAGTTTCTGTTTATCGCGAGCGTGCTTCCTTTTCAGGTCTTCCAGCAGCGGCTGCAGGTCCTGCATGGCTTTAGTCGCTTTTAACTGTTTCGTGGTCAGCGGCAAGGTTACCAGCCGCACCAGGACGGTCAGCACCAGAATCGCCAGACCAAAGTTATTGAGCAGATATCCTGATAAAACAATCAGGACGTTTATCATCGGTGACAGGATAATTAAATCCCAAATTGCCCCTATATCCAATTAACCTACCTCGCTAACCCTCTAGTGATAGACTCCATAATATGGCCCCTGACCGCGCATCCAGGGCTTGAAGAACATCGTCGTCACCGTGGATATAAACAGTCCCGTCATCGCCGGCGGCCAGCGGCGCGTAGATATTTTTCTCCAGATTGGCCAGTTCCCTGGGCTGGATATCACCGGCTTCCAGTGAGAATACCCTGCCCTCCTCGGTAGCCACGATAACCGAACCGTCAACCACCACCGGTGACGAACTGATCGGGCTGCCCAGGTCATAGACCACCATTTTGGTGCCGTCTCCGGCCTTCAGGGCGTAAACCTTACCGTCGATCGAACCGGCATAAACGACACTATCATCAGCTACCGTTTCCGCCCAGAACCAGTTTCCGGCCATGGTTTTCCATTTCAGACTGCCGTCATCCGCATTCAGGGCATAAAGGTTACGGTCAAAAGAGCCGACGTAGACCGTGCCGTCCCTGACGAGAGGGGTGGCGACGATAGTCCCTTCAGTCTCATATTCCCATTTCCGGCTGCCGTCGGTGGTATCCAGAGCATAGATTTTCTTGTCAAAAGACCCGATATATAACGTATCCCCGACCACTGAAGGGGTCGACCATATCTTGCCACCGGTCTCGAATTCCCATTCCAGATCGCCGGTAGCCGCATCCAGGGCGTATACCCGGCCGTCCGAGCCGCCAAAATACAAACTCCCCGCGGTGACCACCGGCCCCCCCACGATGGGCTCCAGTTCGCCTTCCCGGGGATATATCCATCTCAATTTACCGGAATCAGCATTAATGGCGTACACCTTGCCGTTGTAGGCGGTGCTGTATACCAGGTCGCCCGCCAGGGCCGGAGAGCCGTATATCGCCACCGCCGATGACCCCTGCGCGCAGCTGAAACCACGGGCCGGCTTGGTCGCTTCGAAGAGAACATCATCCCACCGGCGCTCACGATTCAGCGTGTTTATGGAGACCAGCTCACCATCCATGGAGCCCAGAAAGACGGCCTCTCCATCCACCACCGCGCCTGACCATCCCTGGGGTGTCTTGCCGGTGTTAGCGCACCCCAGCAGCATCGGTCCGGTAAGAAGCACCAGCAACATCAGCCCCAGGAGCAGTATTTTACTAATCCTTATTTTATTCAGCCACACCTGTCTATATTCCTCCGCTTAAAAAATCGCCCACCGGCGCCGGTCCGTAAAGCGTCCCCTTCAGGGTACCGGGTCATAACCCCCGGAATGTAACGGGTGACAGCGGGCCAGTCGCTTCACTCCCAGCCATACCCCTTTAAACAGGCCAAACTTGGTGATTGCTTCATGGGTATATTCGGAACAACTGGGAGCATAACGACAAGACGGCAGCGTCACCAGTGATAAAGTCGACTGATAAAGCTTAATTAGTCTCAAGGCAAGTCTTTTCATATTTTCCCGTCAATAATCCGGCCCGGGTAAGCAGCCCCCTGACCGATTTTTCAATATTATCATACCGCGCGGCGGCCACCCGGGGACGGGCGATAAAGACGATATCCCATCCCGGCGGCAGCGGTGTCAGCCGCATAATTTCACGGAGCCGGCGCTTCACCCGGTTCCGCACCACCGCCGAACCTACCCGCCGGCTCACCGAAAAACCGCACCTGGTCAAGTCCAGGCTGTTGGGCAATACTTTCATCACCACCAGCCGGTCCACCCACGAGCTACCTCCCCGGTATACCAGCGCGTACTGCGCCGTTTTGGTCAGATACGCTCCCCTCGTCATACCCGCGCTCAATCCTCTAATTCACCGGCCGGGACGCCGTACCCGGCGTCAGACTACCGTCAAACGCACGCGACCTTTCAGCCGCCTTGCTTTCAGAACGTTGCGGCCACCCCGGGTACTCATCCTCTTAAGAAAGCCGTGCTCCCGCTTTCTCGGAATCTTTTTCGGTTGATAGGTTCTTTTCGGCACACTAACTCCCTGTTAAATATAAACTACCCTCCCCCGTGATGCTATGTGGATAAAGAGGAAGGGGTTTTACCCGTAAATCTACTACCCCCGGAAACCGGCACTCTCGGTCTCGTGCATATGGGCCGCCACATAAGGCAGCAACGCCAAGTGTCGGGCCCTTTTAATCGCCGTCGACAGGAGACGCTGATGCTTGGCGCAGGTACCGCTCTTGCGGCGAGGCGAAATCTTGCCTCTATCCGAAATGTAAGCGCGCAGCTTCATCGGCTCTTTATAATCGATGGCCTTTATCTTATCCTTGCAAAACGAACAGAATTTACGCCGGGGAACATACCGTCTTCTTCCCCATCTGGTAGGTCTTGGTCCTCTAACTTCCGCCATATACTATCCTTCTTTTCTAAAATGGAATATCGTCCGGCTCCAGCTCGGCCCCGCTGCTTCCTTCCAGCCTTTCCTCGCCGCTGCTCCCCTCCAGCTTTTCCTCACCACCGCCTTCAAACTTGTCGTCGGACGGTGACATTCCCCGCCGGTCCAGAAATATTACTTTATTGGCCACCACTTCCGCCCGGGAGTGCTGCTGCCCATCTTGCCCTTCCCAGCTCCGCGTATGTATCCGGCCTTCAGCATAGACCAGGCGTCCTTTGGCCAGAAACTGGTTACACTGTTCCGCCAGTTTGTTCCAGGCCACCACGCTGAACCACTCGGTTTCTTGTTTGCGTTCGCCGTCGGGAGTAGTCGACACCCAGTTCGTCGCCACGCGAAAGGAGGTTACTGGCTTGCCGTTAGGCGTAAACCGCATTTCCGGCTCCCCGCCCACGTTACCGATAATTATCACCTTGTTCAAACTTGGCATTGCCCTTCGGCTCCTTTTACCCGTTCCACACTCACTGTTTCCGGAAACGGGCAACCACCCGATTTAGCCACCAACCCTTATCAAGAGATGCCGCAAGACATCCTCTGATATCTCCAGACTACCTTCCAAACCCTTGCTCCACACCGGCTCCATCTTAAATCGAGTCAGCACGTAATTGCCTTCCACGAAACGGTTAATCGGATAGGCGAGTTTCCGCTTACCCCACCGCTCCTCCTCGGAGACAACGCCGCCATTACTGGTAATAAACTGGTTCACGTTACCCGTGGTGCTTTCAAGAACTTCTTCGTCAACTTCCGGACTGACGACATAGACCAGTTCATAATCGCGCAATTTTTTATCTACTTCCGGTGATGCTTCCTGTTTCTCTTTATCAGACGCCATCTATTTCCCTAC
>CBDUSH010000055.1:0-11263 GCA_965369965.1 uncultured bacterium
CTGTATCCCCCTCTCCTTAAAAGGAGAGGGGGAGTTATAGATCAGAGAGGCTCCGCCTCTCTTTGACTCTCCGTTTAGTAGTTCTGCCTGAAGGGATATGGGGAATTTTTGTATGGACATTCCGTTGAGTAGTTCTCTCTTCAGACAAGGAAGGGGAATTTTTGTATGGACATTCCGTTAAGTAGTTCTCTCTTCAGACAAGGAAGGGGAATTATAGATAAGAGATGTTTCGCCTCTCTTTGACTCTTCGTGCTTTATTTGGGAAATTTAAAAATCCTGCTCCTTAATAATCTTTTATAATTCGAGGTGTCCAGGCGGCCTACCCTATCAAAAACACTTGATAATACAGGGTGTTTAAGAGGGACTGACGCTCTTTTTTTCCTTTGAGAGGGGTTGACAATCGGGTGTATCGGATATATTATTGGCGCAAAGAGCATGAGGTATCAGGACACCCCATCCTGAGTTGAGCTGAGAAATACCAACCGATAAAGGCGCGGCCTGAAACGCCGGGGGCCGATTGAGGAGGTGATGCGCATCAGGCAAAAGACATGATGATGTTCCAGCATTACCGGTTAACTTAGCCTCAAAGATTGTGGCTGCAAAAAAAGGTCGACTTTGGGTTAATTCCAAAACAGAAACAAGGGAGATGTAATATGGATTATTTGCAAGACATATTATTTGCCGTGTTTACTCTGGGTGACACTATCGGCGAAGGTTTTGTTGCCTTGAGTCTTGGATTTGCCGCCCAGGCTACCGGTATCGGTTTCCTGGTTGGCGCCGCCTCAATGATTGTTTTCCAGTCAGTGGTGCCGGTATCCTTCCAGGTGGAAGGGCTGACTGTTGTTTCCCGCCGTAATAACGGAGACTGGCGCGGCATGTGCTATACCGCCATGCTGGCCGGCATTATCGGCGCCGTGCTTGGCTTTATCGGCGTTTACGGGTCTTTAGTTAACTTCATCGGTGAAGCGATTCAGGGCGGGATGATGGTTGGCGGAGGGCTTATCCTTTCAATCGTCGCTTTTGATATTCTGAAGGAGAACTGGAAGATCGGGCTCGCCTCCGCAGTAGTTGCCTATCTCCTCTTCATCTATGTCAGCAGTCCCGACTGGGGACTCATCATCGCCCTGGTGGGCAGCGTTACCGCAGGCGTGATTGTCGGGAGGATAACCGGCTCTTACGAACCGGTGGTATCCAAGCCGGAGATTGAGAAGGTCAGCCTGATACCCCGGTCATGGGCGGAAGTCAAGACTTACATCACCAAACCGTCCGTCATCCGGGCCACCCTCGCCATACTGGCCTTGAGAACCGGGACGAGCATTGCTTACGGCGGCGTGGATTCCGAGATTCTGGCCGGAGTTGCCGCCAACCCGGACGTGGCCAATATTTCCTCCGGTCTGGCGTCCATCTTCAGCGGCATGTTCGGCGGGGCCAATCTTGAACCGATAATAAGCGGTACCGCAGCGGCTCCCCACCCCATTTTATCCGGTGTTATCATGATGGTTCTGATGGGGGCACTGCTGCTTTCCGGGGCGCTGCCCAAGCTGGGCAAGCTGATTCCCACGCAGGCTATCGTCGGTTTCCTGCTGATTCTCGGTACGATGATAGTTATCCCGGAGAATATCTCGGCCCTGATGGTCGATCCCCTGCCGGGGGCTATTGCCGCCGCGATTACCGCCGCCGCCATAGACCCATTCCTCGGTATGTTAGTAGCCATCGTCGTACGGATGCTAATGGGGTAGGTCAAGCCTAATTTTTTGGAGAGAGGACATGCAGTATGGTTAAGACAATTGAGGGGAAGGCGGCTATCCTGGTGATAGACGTCCAGTACGACTTCATTAAGGAAGACGGGGCGGTCTTCTGTATCGGTGGCTGGGACATGATACCACGGATAAACCAGCTTACCGAAGCGGGCCGCCAGGCGGGGATTCCGGTTATCTTTACCCAGGAGTTCCACCGGAAAAGCAAAGTGGATTTCGGGCGGGAGCTTGACGGGGCGGAACCGTTTCACTGCATGGAGGGGACGGAAGGCGTTAAACTGGTGAAGGAACTTGTCATCAAGGACGATGACCACATAATAAGGAAGCCGCGCTATAACGCTTTCCTGCATACGGATCTGGAATTACTGCTCAACGGACTGGGAGTTCTCCCCGGAGATACCCTCATCATCGTGGGGGACGCGACTAACGTCTGCGTTCACTACACCTCCGCCGAGGCTCACCAGCGCGACTACCGGATACGTGTCGTCGAGGAGGGGTGTGCCGGTACCAGTATTGAGGAGCATGACGCCACGCTGACCGCGATTGAGTATCTCCAGGCGGGCGGCCGGGTGAAGCTGGCCGAAATACTGGACGCAATAGGCAAGCATAAGCAGTAAGGATAGTACCAGTTACAGGTGGTAAGCAAGAAGGCTCCACGGTGTATCCGTGGAGCCTTCCTTTATCCTGAGGAACCTCCAGAATATTGAAGGAGATGGGGATTTTTGTATAGACACTGCGTGCTTTATATGGATGTCTAAGGGGGATGTTTGTTGACCTCCCATATACCGAAAGACAAGATATGTTATTTTTGATTTAATCTGTACCTGGATCGATTCCTTTTCCCAGGTTTTTAATACTTTCCGGCTAGCCTTTCATTTGTTTAACAATATCAAGGCATAGATTGTAGAATAAGGCCTGTTCTATGGAATAAAGCATAATCTTTGCCCCTCTGCTGAGGGCTGCTTTGGCGGCTTCAGGTGTCAGAACCGGCCACGGAATAGCCATAACCGGAATGTTTGTTCTGTTTGAAATATCTATTACCCTGTCAAATGCCTCCATTATGAACGGATGATCCCAATCTACTTTTTGCCCCGGTAAGGTTAAATCCTGCGCCAGGTCACCTCTGCCAAACCAGACCGCATCTACACCCGGCTTTAATTCGGAAAATATTTCCTCCAAATTATCAAAAGCTGTTTTATCTTCCAGGATGGGGATAACCATTGTCTGCTGGCTTGAATGTGCCAGATAGTCGTCCCAACCGGCAACGGAGAAACTTGCCGCACGTATGGCGGGGCATATTCCGCATTTACCCTCGGGCGGATATCGAACCGAACTGACCGCCTTTCTGGCGTCCTCCCGGTTTTTTACATGAGGAACAATGATTCCCTGAGCGCCTGATTCCAGGGACTGGCGGATATAACTGTGATTGTTTTCCGCCACCCTGACTACGGTAGTTATGCCGGCGGCGTCAGCCGCGCGTATACAGTGCTCCATCGTTTCGACATTTACGCGGGAATGTTCCATGTCCAGCATGTAGAAATCAAATCCGGTGTAAGCAAGGATTTCAATAAATGACGGGTCTCCGGTATAGATTTGCATCCCCAGTGGAATCTCGTCTTTTTGCAGGGCTTTAAGAATTCGGTTCTGCTTTGGATAAAAAGTCATTTTTCTCTCCCTTTTGTGTCGTTATTTTTATGTTCCGGATCCAATCTCGTCCACAGCTGTCATTAACGAACTACGATAACTCTTCCTGATATTTTGGAGTTCAACTACTCAATCATCGTGATAAGTACACTTACAGCCAGTTATGAAAAATGGCTCACAGGTTTAGAGTTTCAGGGAAACCAGTTATTTCCTTAGGCTCCGGCATTTGAAAAGTCCGTATCTTGCTTGTTTTCTTTCCGTAACTGATTATTCCCTCTATCGTCTTTACGGCAGCCACTACCGGGTCAATAACCGGGACACCCAATTCCCGTTCCAGCTCCCGGTCAAATCCAACCATACCGGCACAGCCTAAACAGAGAACTTCGGCTCCGTCTTCTTCTATCGCCTGTTTCCCGGCATTAACCAGAGCATCCCTTGCTTTTACCTTATCTTTTTCAAAATCCAAAACGGCTATATTGGAGCACCTGACAGAAGCGCATCGGCTCTCAAGGCCGTACTTTCGGACCAATTCTTCCATCGGAGCTTTAAATCTTTCAAGAATTGAGAGAATTGAAAATTTAGGCCCCAGCGCGCAAGCCATAAAAAAAGAGGCTTCAGCTATACCTATAACCGGGGCTTCCGAAAGTTCACGGCTGGGATATAATCCCGGGTCACCAAAGCAAGCTATGATATATCCGTCATAGCCTTCTTCTATTCCTTTTTTCACCTCTTCCAGGACACCGATAGCCGCCAGAGCCTCGTCATAGTAATCTTCAATTGAAATCGGGCCCCGCTCAGGGCTAACCGCCGTGATCCCGGTTTCCGGTCCGGCATATTGTTTTGCCACTGCCTCGATTGATCTGGTCATATCAAGACAGGTATTTGGATTTATTATCTTTATTTTCATCGCTATTAAGTATCCGCTATGAAATATAATACCGGCTTTATTTTCTATATTGAAATGGGCGGCTGTTTTCCGGAAATACCTCTGTGTTCGATATCCTACATTAGTTGAACCGACTTTGCAACCGGACAAACCGTGATCTCAGGAAAGAAGACGTTCCGGGAATTGGCCACTGCGGCAGAAGGACAATGAAATGATAAAAGACGCGAAATCTTGAAATATTTGAGACATGTCCTTCTGGTTGTGTTAATATTGCGGAAAGGTGATTTGGCGGATATTTAGCTGGCCGGTTATTAGCTGCGCGGCGCCGCTTCCAGGAAATCTGCCTGGCATTAAACAGGGTTCTTTAAATATAATTATGTGAGTTGATATCAAACAGGACTCTTAAAATAAGAATTTGTGAGGTGTGTTTATGAGAAAAACGACAATTTTCCGGAAGATGCTGGAAGGTAAAGAGACCATTGTCATGCCCGGCTCCCAGGACCCCCTCAGCGCCAGCGTCGTTGAGTCATCCGGCTTTAAAGCGGTCTATATGTCAGGGGCCGGTGCTTCCGCCGCCGTGCTGAACGCGCCTGACTTGGGATTAATGACGATGACCGAAATGGTCAGGCAGGCTGGCAATATTGTTAACGCGGTTGATATTCCGGTTATTTCTGATTCGGATACCGGTTATGGAGACGCCCTGAATATGACCAGAACCGCCCGGGAGTTCCAGAAGGCCGGGGTAGCCGGAATCCACATTGAAGACCTGGAGAAACACCAGTGCGGACTTCATATGAATAAAACCCTTCTGGACGCCGGCGAGATGGTTGGCCGCCTGAAAGCGACCCGGGATTCCCTCGATGATGACGATTTTGTGCTCATCGCGCGCACTGACGCCATCGGGGCGATTGGCGGCGGTGTTGACGAAGCGATAGAACGGGCCAATCTCTTCCTGGAAGCCGGCGCCGATGTCATATGGGTACAGGAGCCTCCGGTGCCTCTTCAGAAAGAGGAGGTGTTTATCAGAGTCGCCAAAGAGGTAAAGGGACACTTGATGGTAGCCGCCGGCTATAACCAGCACTCGATAAGCCAGTTCGAGGAATGGGGCTATAAGATAGTTTTCTATCCAACGCTTTCAGTGCAGACGGTTATGAAAGCATTGCTGGATTTGTGGGGAGGTGTCCGGGAAAACGGAAGGGACCGGGATTTCTGCAAGGTATTACCGCAAAAGGGCATACCTTTTGACGAATTAATGGATAGGACAAAATTCCCGCAGTATCAGGCAATAAGGGATAAGTACATTCCAAAATGACTTTTCGCAATATCAGGCCGGTAAAGGATGAATTATTCTAAAATGATTGTCCGGGGACATCCGGAGTAAAAATCAGCCGGAGGAAAATAAAATGGCCGTAGACATAATCATTAAAAACGGAACCGTGGTGAGTGCCGCGGGGGTAGTAAAAACCGATATTGCCGTCAGGGGCGAGAGAATTTCGGCCCTTGGTGAGCAGGGGGCTTTCACCGGGGCGGAGAGGGTAATAGACGCCGAAGGTAAAATCGTGATTCCGGGCGGCATAGACCCTCACACCCATATTGAAATTGCTTTTATGGGGGAAACTTCTCCGGAGACCTGGGACGTGGCCACCATCGCCGCGGCTACCGGCGGGACAACCACGGTCATGGATCATGCGCCGCGTCAAGATGAGGAATCGCTCGTGGACGCCATTAAAAGGCAATTCGCCAAAGCCGAAAAGCTGTCCGCAATTGATTATACCACCAGGGGGATGTTTGTTAACCTCAGTGGTGATATCGGCGGAGTTATATCCGGTATGGAAGAGGTGATAGATTACGGAATCCCCACTCTGAAGGCGTTTCAGATTTACACCAAAAACAGATGGTTCGCTGACGACTGGCAATTATACCGCATACTTCGGCGGGCAAGTGAACTGAACGCGCTGGTCACCATCCATGCTGAAAATTGCATTATCGGGGAAAGTCTGCAGGCTGAACTGGTTCAGCAGGGCAAAACGGACCCGAAATATCACGGGGTCGCCAAACCGAACATGGTGGAGAATTCCGCCATCTATACCTGCATGGAAATGGCGGAGGCACTCGGGGCGAGGGTGTACATCGTGCACACGTCAACCAGAGAAGCCCCGGGAATCATCGACAGTTACCGGCGTAAGGGTCTGCCCGTCTTTTGCGAGACCTGCACTCATTATTTGTGGCTCACTGACGCAACCTTCGATCCTAAGTTGCCCCGCGGGGTCATGTATATGTGCAGCCCGCCGCTGCGGAAGCAGGAAGACGTGGAGGCCATGTGGCGCGCCATTAAAGCCGGGATGGTACACACGATAGGTTCAGACCATGCTCCATTCACCAGGAAGCAAAAAGAGAGTAACTCGGAAACCTTTGTCTCCATCCCCAACGGTTTTCCTGGAGTTGAACCTCGCGTACCCATCGTTTTTCAGGAAGGAGTCCTGAAGAGAGGGCTTGACTTACAGAGGTTCGTCGAAATCGTCAGTACCAATTCCGCGAAAATTCTGGGCCTCTATCCAAAAAAGGGAGTTATTGCTCCCGGGTCTGACGCGGACATGGTTATTATCGATCCCGACAGAAAACACTCGCTCAACGCGGCTGATTTACATCAGGGCACGGATTTGAGCGTCTATGAGGGTATGGAAGTGACCGGCTGGCCGTCAATGACTATCTTGAGGGGTAAAATCATCGTTGAAGACGACAAGTTCGTCGGCAGGGTCGGCCAAGGGCAGTTTGTTAAAGGAAAACTGGATGATGCCATAATGGCCGCCATCTGATTTCTTCGGGTAACGGGCTTCACGTTAATATGATAAACAGGCTTAAAGAAGACATCGTAGAAACCGGAAAGTTCGGCCGGACTCCGGAAAAGCGGGTAGAAAATTACGAACAGCTTGATCCGGAGAACGGAGTCAGCCGGGCGACCGGTACCGGGGCAAACCGGAAAATCAGGGACTACGCCGTAGCCCGCATGAAAGAGGCCGGGCTTGAAGTAAAGATTGATAAAATCGGTAATATCTTCGGTCGGAAAGAGGGATTAAAATCCGGTGCCGGCTCGGTTATGTGCGGGTCTCATCTGGATAGCGTTCATAATGGCGGACAGCTTGACGGTTGTCTCGGCGTCTTTGCGGCCATTGAAGCCGTCAGAAGACTGTCCGACGAGGGTTTTGATAACGAAAGACCTCTTGAAGTAGTTGTGTTTACCGGAGAAGAGGGTTCCGCATTCGACGTTTCCCTTCTGGGAAGCTCGGCGCTGGTGGGTAAATTGAGTATAGAGGAAACTTTAGGTCGGAAAAACGGCGCCGGTAAGACCCTGGACGAAGCGCTGAGGGAAATCGGGTACAAAGGCGATTTTGAAAAAAGCCTGGACGGTGTGGAATATATGGTGGAGATGCATATTGAGCAGGGGCCGGTCCTCTACCGGGAGAAGATACCCATCGGGATTCTGGAAAATATCAGTGGGATAACCTGGGTTAATGCCACCATAAACGGGGAGGGAAATCACGCCGGGACAACTCCGATGAAAATGCGCAAAGATGCGGTGGTTGCCGCTGCCGATGTCGTTTCCTTCGTCAGTCGGCACGCTAACGAGATGGTCGATAAGCTGGGCTCGGCCACGGTGGGAACAGTCGGTAAGGTGAACGTATTTCCGAATGGGACAAACTCTGTTCCCGCCAGGGTCGAATTAAGTATAGATATCCGGGATGTGGTTCCGGAAAATATGGAGAATCTGAAGAATGACGTTATCGGGGTTTTGAAGGATCTGGAAAGGAAATACGGAGTTTCCGTTGACATTCAAATGCCTCCGGTGCACTTCCCGGCCCCTCTATCGGCCGAGGTAGTCGATATTATCGAAAAGTCAACCGACCGGCTTGGGATTAAGGCAACGAGGATGAACAGCGGCGCCGGGCATGATTCACAGAATATGTCTAAAAAAGTAAAAACCGGCATGATTTTCGTGCCCAGTGTTAACGGGATAAGCCATGCTCCGATGGAGTGGACGGAGTGGGCGGATATTGAGAACGGAGTTAGCGTGCTGACTCAGACTTTAAGATATCTATCTGAAATAAATTGATATCCGGTGAAGCGCTCTGCGGGCGACAAGTGCTCCTTTAATGAACACCTTGACGTTTTGTTAGACATATTATTGATATTTACATTGACAATCAACCGGAGGATTGCCTGCATCAGTTGAAATGGGAAATCCCGGATACAGGGAGTCAGGATTCCGGAGAACATCCGCGGGAGGAAGGATGCCGCAGCTGCTGATACGAAATAATAATATTGTGAAAGTACCCCAACTCGCCTGGTGGCAGGATATCGAAACAGAACTTTGTTTCCCGGAGAAATGGCAAGTAACCGCCTGTAAAATGCACGGGCATGATGCCGCGAAACTGGGCGAAGAGGGCTTCAGAAAAGCCTTTGCCAACCCTTTCGGCACCCAACCGATTCGCGAACTGGCCCGGGGGAAAAAGAACGTAGTTATTTTGTTCGATGATATGAGCCGTCCCACCAAAGCCGCCGGTATTGTTCCTTTCGTTCTTGAGGAACTGGCTGCCGCCGGAGTCGGGGAAGACCATATCCAGTTTATCTGCGCCCTAGGCACTCACGGAGCGCTGACCGCTTTTGAGCTTGCTAAAAAGCTCGGGGAAGGCGTTATCGCCCGCTTTAATGTTTATAACCATAACCCTTTTGAGAATTGTACTTACATCGGAACCACCAGCCGGGGCACTCCCGTATCTCTGAATGCGGAATTCGTCAACGCTGACTTCAAAATAGGCATCGGCTCCATGGTTCCCCACCCGAGCGTCGGCTTTGGCGGTGGCGGCAAAATTATCCTGCCGGGCATATCTTCCATAGAAACAATCGCCTGCAACCACGGACCGGTGCGTACAAAAGCCAGGGAAACGGGCATCGATAATAATTACGGTATGGGCCGCTGCGAAAACAATGCGCAGCTTCTGGATATTGAAGAAGCCTGCCGGATGTCCGGACTGGACGTTAAGATTGATGCCGTCGTTAATATCCGACGCGATACCACGGCCCTCTTTGTCGGTGAACCAATCGCCCAGTACTATGAAGGAGTCAAGCTGGCAGCAAAGCACTATTTTACTCCCTTACCGGACTCTCCCGATATCGTGGTTGGTAACTGCAATGCCAAGATAAACGAGACTATAATCGCGAAAATAGTCACCGAATCCATAGTCCCGGACAGCGGTGGCACTATGGTATTGGTAACCAATAACCCCTGGGGAGAAGTGACCCACTACTACCAACGCCGCTTCGGCAACCACATTACAGGTCGTGGCGGTGGAAATCCCGCCGTTTCGCCAAGAGTCAAAAAGTTTATCCTTCTTATGCCCTATATGAACAAAGTGAACTTAGACTGGCTGGCGCCGCCGGAGATAGTACAATGGGCAAAAACCTGGGACGAAGTAATTACCCTGCTTGAAGCCGACTACCCTGATTACGCCCGGGTAGCCGTTATCCCGGATGCCACGATCCAGTATTTTAACGTAATGTCATCACTCCATGTCGATGCTCTGAAATAAGCCATGCGATATTCCGGAAAATAGTTACCGTTTTAGAGTAAACAGTCAAAGAACATTTTTTATGGCTGGAACAAAATGAAAGCGAAAGCTAGATTAGGTAGAGGTCATAAAAAGGAACCTTTTTACCTATCACCATACGTACATCGGGATGTTTGTCCAATCATGAGTACTCGTGGATGATGCCATTTAGCTTCAGAATTTAGAGAAGGTCAATAGCTTTGTGGTACATTTTTTAGCTGTAAATATTCAACAAACAACCTTCATAGTGTTATAATCTGGGCACTGATTAAGTGGAGGAGGCTAAACAATGGTAAAAGAGTTATGTAAGGACGAAACAACCTTCTTTGTCTGTGAAATCTGTAGCTTTGTCTACCAAGAGAAGGAGCTGGCCGATGAATGCCAGCTGTGGTGTGAGCGTGATAGTTGAAACCCAGAAATTGCAAAACACGCGGTCGGCGTGGGTGATAATGGCGAATTAAGACTAAAACGAAGTGGCAGCGGGTGGATTTAATATATGGAATTTATTGGAAAAGGTACAATAAGTTTGAAAGGGTATTGATGGGAAAATGAACGAAGGTATCTTTGACATCAGACAAGCTCATAAACTTGATAGTCCAGCTCGAATTAAAGAACTAAAGCCGATTAATCTCCTGAAAGAAGTGGCTGGAATTGGAGATGGTTATACCTGCGTGGATTTTGGGAGTGGTACCGGAATGTTCGCCTTACCGATGGCGGAACTGGTAGGAGCTAAAGGCAAGGTATACGCCATCGATAATAGCGATACAATGCTTTCACATATCAGGGCCAAAAAACCCCCACTTAACTTAATGCTGATTAATAGCGATGTAGACAGGACAGGGCTAAATGATAGTATGGCTGATACATGCCTGCTCGCTTTTATACTTCATGAGGTAAAGAAACCCGACAACCTTATTGCTGAGGCATTTCGTCTGCTTAAACCTGGAGGTAGCGTAGTAATTGTAGAATGGAAGGCAGACCTTGATTCTCCAGGTCCACCCCGAAAAAAGCGTATTTCAAGGAAACAAATTGAGCAATTATTCGGGCAGGTTGGTCTAGCTATGATAAGTTATATTGAATGGACTGATAACAACTATGTAATTATCGGCAATAAACAAAGAAGTGGCAGCGGGTGGATTTGAACCTCCGACCAAGGGCTTATGAGGCCCTTGCTCCGCCTCTACTAAACAGACATCGGGATGACCGCGTGGGTGTAAAAAGGTGCTTCTAATATTCCGCTAACGTGCCTAAAAATGGAAGCTTTTTATACGCCTATTTTGAGACTAAAAGATATATGTGTATTGTGCATCAATCTTCGGGATGTTTGTCCAGTCAGGCGTACAAATATTTGATACCGTTTTCAGTGTGTA
>CBDUSH010000056.1:0-11084 GCA_965369965.1 uncultured bacterium
GTAAATTTATCAGGGTTTTGATCACCGGGGTACTGGTGCTGAGCTTCAGCCTGGTGACGGCGGCGCCGGTGGGGGCAGCCACCATCAATGTCCCGGGGGAACAAGCGACTATCGGGGCAGCTATTACTGCTGCCACTGCCGGTGACACGATCACAGTGGCGGCGGGGACTTATGCCGAAAACGTGGTCGTCGACAAGGCGCTGACCTTACAAGGGGCAGCGGGCGCCACTGTCGCGCCGACTACGGGCGTCGGGGTGGAGATACAGGCTTCAGACGTCACGGTTAGCGGCTTCACTATCGATACCTTAGGCACGAACGCTCACGGTATCTGGATAAGCGTGGAAGCCACGAATCTTGCCATAACTGGAAACGATATCACAATAGGCGGATTCTCCACTGCTATCTACGCGGACGCGGGAGCTTCCCAGTCTGCGAAGAGCTCCGGCTGGACTATCTCCGGCAACACTTTGAGCGCCGCAGCCGGGGTCAACATGGAACTGTACGACGTTGACACGGTGACGATAAATAATAATACTTTTATGAACGCTCTCGGCAGCAATATTATCGTCAGCAGCGAGCTTTTCGACCTGACCGGGCCCATCGTCTTCACCAACAATGATGTCCAGGGTAATGACGGCGGCAGTATGGTGGCATTCGTCACCGATTTTCAACAGTTCGTCACTACGACACGCCCTGATACTACTGCTACCACTATGGACGATGTGACCATCACGGGGAATACGTTTGACGGATGGGCTGCGCGTGGTCTGCGGCTTGGCGATTGGGGTGGTGACGTAACGAACGTTGTGGTTAATAGCAACGACTTCCTGGCGACAGGCGATGCCCTAGTGAATATGGATGCCGTCGCCCTGGACGCCGAGGACAACTGGTGGGGCGATGCCAGCGGGCCAGACCATGCCAGTAACCCGATGACTACCACGGGTGGCAGTGTTACCGATAACGTTGACTTTTTGCCGTGGCTTGACGCAGCCGGTGGAAGCCAGACGGGTCCGGTGATGAACTCCACCACCAGTGCTATCTATCTGACCATCCAGTCGGCCATTGACGCGGCGGCGGCGGGTAACACCATCACGGTGGCAGCGGCCACCTATGACGAGCAACTCACCATCAGCACGCAGATCACGCTGACGGGAGCCGGAGCCAACAGTATCGTCAAGCCAACGGCAACTCCGGGTGTCAACCCGGACGTGCACATTACGTCGGCCGGCGGCGGCACGATTATCCAGGACTTTATCTTCGACTTCAGCAACGGCGGCGCGCGCAGTGGTAACGGCATGTGGGTTAACGCCGCGGCCGTGGAGATCCGGGATAATGTAATCCTGCTTGGTGAAGGCATCGGCAGCAACGCGGGCGACGCGGGTATCGGAATTGCCGCCCCCATCGGCGGGACGGTGGACGGGCTCATTATCGACGGCAACACTTTCGTTGCCGTTGATGTCACCACTATCTCCGAAGATGGCGGGATGGGTATCTGGCTCGAGGGCACTGCCACCAGTCTGTCACCCATCACCGTCTCCGACAACACTTTCTCCGGAGACCTCTACGCCGGGGTGGGGGTGGCGACCAACAACGTGGATATCCTGAGCAATATCCTGACGGGCTCGACAGACGAAGTGGGCGAGGGATACGGCATCGGCGTGGGTGTCGGCCAGGATAACCTGACCATCGATGACGTCACCATTGACGGCAACACCATCACCATCTTCGGCACCGCCATCGATGTTCTCGCCACTGGTACGAGCACGGCAGTGACCGCGACCATCACCAACAATACTCTGAGCGACAATGGCGAGGGTGTCTACGCCGACGGTGACGCAACGCTGACGGTTAACTACAACAGCATCACGGACAACTCCTACGGCGTCTACAACGATGGTTCCGGTACCCTTGACGCCGAGTACAACTGGTGGGGCGATGTCGCCGGCCCTTATGATGATTATAGCGAAGACGAATACGTAAACCCCTATCAGCTATCTGTTGGTACCGATGGGGACTCTGTCGTGGGCAATGTTGACTACATCCCGTGGATGATTCAGGACGAGCTGGCGGCCGACTGGAATATCTGGTCACGCCCCATCACCCCTGACGCCGCTAGCTGGACACAACTCCAGGCTGACCTGGTGGACGCCGGGGTAGAGGCTATCTACTACTTCGACAGCGCCACTCAACTCTGGGGGACTGTCCCGGATGACGCCGGTTTGTTGGACGCCTTCTACATCAAGGTGCCGGGTACCACCACGATAAGGTACTACTTCAGCGACGAGGCCACCTTCCCTGGACAGAAGGCGATGACGGCAGGCTGGAACTTCGTCGGCCCGGCTCAACTCTATGAGATGGACGTGGATGATGCGCTGCTTTCCGCTATCTACGCCAGTGGAGCCGCAGACTTGTGGGGCTACAGTCAGGTAATCAGCCCGTCACTGAATGGAATCACCTGGCAATATCAACGTGGATCCAGTGTAGGATTCCGGAAGTTTGTTCCGACGCGGGGATACTGGGTGTACATGGTGAATCAGGGCGGTCTGAGCGGCTTCAGCAACACGCCAATCGTAGAAGAGCTAAATACGTAAACTGAAATGAGGGGGGCTCCGCTGAAGCGGAGCCCCCTTTTGGTCAGGAGAATAATATGAAAAAACTGACTGTTTTTATAGTCTTTACGGTTATGACGTTGTCTTTAGTCCTGAGCGCCATCCCGGTTTATGCGATACCGGCATTGCCTCACGCCTTCTACGGCGGCGTAACCATAAACGGAAGCCCGGCTCCGGTTGGAACCAGTGTTGAGGCACGGGGTACCGGCGTCGTCACCGGCTTAGAGGATAATCCTACCACTACTACCGTGTCCGGTATTTATGGCACCTCCAATCCGTTCCAGTCCAGGCTCATTATCCAGGGCGATATTGGAGAGGGGGCAACCATAACCTTCTACGTCAATGGCGTCTCTACCGGACAGACTGCCGTGTGGAATAGCGGCCAGACTACCGAGCTTGATCTGTTCGTGACAATAGTGACACCACCGGCACCCACCCCACCGGCACCACCGGCGCCCCCAGGGGGAGAGCCACCCGAGGATCCTGTCATCGTCGACACGACCCTCTTTGGCGAGTCGGTGAGTTTCACCATCAGCCCTTCCGGGGAAATACTGGAAATCATAGAAGTAACCACGGCGGATGGAACGCTCACCATCACTATCCCGGCGGGCACTATTGCCCTGGATAAAAACAAACACCCGCTGACTACCCTGACGATGGACATTGACCTGGTCCCACCGGCACCGCCTGAGGGTGCCAGTATCATCGGGATAACTTACGACTTCGGGCCTGAAGGAGCCAGCTTTGACCCGCCGCTGACTTTTACCTGGGAGTATGACCCGAATGCCCTGCCGGAGGGCGTGGCAGAGGAAGATCTGGTGGTTGCTTACCATGATGAAACTACCGGTGAATGGGTGGAGATGCCATCCACGGTAGACCCGATAACCAACACCATAACTGTTTCGGTGAGCCATTTCACCTGCTTTGCCATTATCGCGGCGCCTCCGCCACCACCACCACCACCGGCTCCAGCTCCAATACCAGTTCCAACCCCAGCTCCGGTAATAATTGTAGCGCCACCGCCAGTTGGAGCTCTACCACCGTCTCCGACTCCAGCCGTTGCTCCGGTACCGGTGGTACCACCCACACCGCCGGCGGCACCGGTGTCACCACCAACCAACTGGCCTTTGCTGGGCGGGATAATGGCGGCTGTTGCAGTCGTGGGATTGATTGTTTACCTTCTGGTAATCAGACCCAGAACACGCTGAAAGTTCAAAGGTGAATAACGCCCCCGGCCAATATACGAGTGGGTTGCCAGCTCGGGCAGGTTTTTTGAAAAGACGAGAATAATGAACAAAATGGATATCGTCATTGATTCGATCGTAATCGGATTGAGTGTGGCGTTGCTGTGGCATTTCTCTAATATCTGGCGTTACGGCCAGCATCTAATCACAGAACCCAGTATTACAATCCTAACCATGGAAACAGGTTTTCTTCTCTTGACTCTGACTTTTGGTGTTCTCAAATGTATGCGTGACGCGAAAAAGAGAAAGAGATAAAGATGTCAATTAAGATGGCTTCTGGAGGTTCTGCCAAGGGGGAGAGAGAATTCGGAATATCCAGAGGCAATAAGGAATTCGATTGCCCATTCAAACCGATACTCCATCAGGAAGGTTACTGCCAGGGATGTCAGACATATCTCAATCGGCAGAAGAACCGTAAGGCTGGGACGCGTGCTACCAATGAAAGAGCCTGAGAAAAAGGAAAGACTCGATGGTTGGACTTACGTGGGATCCTTCGGGTTCAGCCACATCTATGCAAAGGGTGATAGCCGATGTCTTATAGACCCGAAGACCGGCAATTCGACTTTTGAGTACAAGATAACGATGAGTAATAAAAGATACGGCGCAAGAAAACAAGCTCCTCCGGACTCGTTGTGTAAACAATGGGTAAAACAGGCTCAAAAAACAAGTGACAGCGGGTGGATTTGAACAAACCACTAATCTTTTGAAAACACATATACACTGCCAAAAAATGTTATAACAGAAAATAAGAATATACCGAAAGATAATTCCAATCCACTGACATTAACTAGTGTAGATGTGATAACCACACTACCGAGTAGAGATACAGACAATCCACAAAGGCTGCCCATAAGAAGGCAAAAACCCAATAAATATCTCATTAAAGCAGTTCTTTCCTTTTAGAAGACTTAGTATGAATTTCCCCTGGTATCAATCCAAGTTATATCAAAGTATTATAAATTTAATCATACTCTTTTTTGCCCACTTGTCTATGGTCAAATAGTAACTAGTACTCATTGTGGATAACCTATTAGATTGGGTATTTACAAATAGTAAACGGTAGTTAACGATGAAAGAAGTGAAATCAAATACAAGTGAACGCGAAAAAGTGGCAGCGGATGGATTTATTGACTTCTGGGTAGTCTGTATTTTTCACCAAATTCACTCGCCGTCATTTTACCATCGAATAGGGCCACAACGTCTTTTGTAATTCCCAGCGCCTCCTCAACTGACATTCGTTGCCATTCTTCATCCGGTATAGAACTTTCTAAGTAGTGGTGGAAAATATGTCCTGCATCCATAACCGTACTGGCCATCTTCCCTCCTTGATTAAAATGCTTAACCGACCGTTAGATTGTTCAATATTAAGGAATGTTTATAAGTGGGTATTAGTAAGGATTGTGCGCTGTTCTAAAAAAATGGAGGCTCAAAAACAGAAGTGGCAGCGGGTGGATTTGAACCGCCGACCAAGGGCTTATGAGTCCCCTGCTCTACCACTGAGCTACGCTGCCAACAAGCAGAATATAGCACGAACGGACACAGCTGTCAATTTTTCCGGATAACGTGGACACCGGTGGCTTTAAAAGTGGCGAAGACTTTTCTGCCTGTTGCCAGCTTCATTTCCTCAGCCGACTTCCGGGTAACCATCACCACCAGCGGAAAGCCGCAGTCTATCTCAACCCGAGTGAGCGGTCCCATGGCCACCGCCCAGGTTACTTCTCCGGGATAAGAATTGCGGGCACTGCTCGAAACCGAGGAGAGGGCAAGGGTAATATCTTCCGGCCGGACACAGGCACTGACCGCCCGGCCTACGGCATAATCCGAGATCGCCTCGATGAACCTGCCGCCGATATCTATGGTGACAATTCTATCCTGGTTGGCCGTAATCACGCCGTCAATGATATTCTCGATACCAACCAGCCGGGCAATATCCCGGTTACCCGGAGTCGTAAACACGTCCCTGGAGTTACCGACTTGAATCAGCTTGCCGCCCACCAGCACCCCTATCCGGTCAGCCAAGCGCTGTCCGAGGGCCATATCGTGCGTCGCCAGGACAAACGTGGTTGTGTAATGCTTGATCACCTCCGTTATCAACTCTTCAATCCGGCCTGAGGAAACCGGGTCGAGATTGGCCGTTGGTTCGTCCAACAGCATCACCTCCGGCTCCAGCGCCATTGCCCGGGCGATAGCCACCCGCTGCACTTCTCCCCCGGATAAGGTGCGCGCATTCCGGTTTCTCTCCGCAAAGAGTCCGACTTCCTCCAGGATATGGCTGACTTTTTCGCACCGCCGGCTTTTCTTCTCCCCCCGCCATATCAACCCACTGGCCACGTTATCAAAAACGGTCCGGTTAAATACCACCGGTTTCTGGAGTACGAAGGCCATCCGGCGGCGTATTTCCAGTCTCGAACCCGCTGATTGGGCGGTATCCTGACCATTAAAGTAGATTTTCCCGGATGCCGGGGTGTCAATCAGGTTGAGCAGGCGTAAAAGAGTGGTCTTCCCGGCACCGGTGGCGCCAATGAGGGCAAAGACCTCACCTCTCTCAATGGACAGGTTGATATTTTGCAGAATGGGCCGGTCATCTGCCTTCTGGCTCAGGTTCACCGTTTTCAGAAAAGCCATCTTTACCTCTGTTGGACCCGGTTTAAAATAATATTGATTACCAGGGCGATGGATATCAGGATTATCCCCAGGGCAATGGCAAGTTCCAGGTCACCACGGGAAGTCTCCAGAGAAATGGCGGTGGTGATGACCCGGGTAAATCCCTTGATGTTACCGCCGACCATCAGCGCGATGCCTATTTCCGAGATAGCCCGACCAAAGCCCATGATAACCGCCGCCAGGACCGCGTAACGGACCTCCCTGAGGGCGACCACGGACGTCTGGAAATCACTGGCGCCGAGCGACAGGGCAGTATCCAGTATTGCCCGGTCGACGCCACTGAGTGCCGAGATGGTCAGCCCGAGCATCACCGGGGTTATCAGCATCACCTGACCGATAATCATTATCGCCGGCGTGAACATCAGGTCGAGCCCCCCCAGAGGTCCGGCCCTGGAAAAGAGCACGAAAACGAAGAGGCCGATAGCGACGGTAGGAACACTGAAAAAGGTTTGAATAATACTCACCAGTAACCTTTTGCCCGGGAAATTCCGGAAGTGGATGAGACTGCCCAAAGGCAGGCAGATTAATGAGGCCAGTAGGGTAGAGGTCACCGAAATTCTCAGTGACCGACCGGCTATCTCCATCACTGCCGGGTCTAGTGTGACAATAAGCCGCAAAGCCATGGTCAGGCCCTGCCACATTTCAGTCAATTTATTGCCCCTTATCCGTTATTTTTATGTCAACCACGCGGTTACTTTATTCCGGCACGGCAGCCGCGCCGGGAGTGAATAATTGCCGGCCGTATTCGGCTACTCCGTAGCTGCCGATAACCCCTTGGGTCTCCGGGGAGATAAGAAAGGTTATCAGGTCACTGGCCATAACATTATCAATTCCGGCCACTTTCTCCGGATTCACCGCGATTACCGAGTAGACGTTAAGCAGCATGCTGTCATTGTTGATAATCAGCCTCAGTTCCAGGTTACCCTGATAAGCCAGAAAGGTACCCATATCGGTCAGCGTGTAGGCCTGTTTCTCGCTGGCCATCCTGAGGGTCGGCCCCATACCACTGCCCGACTCCAGATACCAGTCACCGGCATTCCTGACCGTTTCATAATCGTAGCCGGCACTTTCCCAAATATTTTTTTCTTTGGAGTGAGTCCCCGAATCATCTCCCCGGGAAACAAAGCCATATCTGGCAGTACTCTTCAATTTACGAAAAGCATCCACCGAACTCAAGCCCTTGATGCCAGCCGGGTCAATTTCCGGACCGATAATGAGAAAATAGTTATAAGCGAAGGGTATCCGAGTCAGGCCATAACCCTCAGCCACAAACTGCTCTTCGCGGGCTTTTGAGTGCACGGTGATGACGTCGACGTCCCCTCTGCGCCCGTATTCCAGTGCTTTGCCGGTACCAGCGTATATCACGTCCAACTCAACGCTGTAAAGTTCCTCAAACCTTGGTTCCAGATACCCCCAGAGGCCGGTGTCGTAGAGGCTAGTCGTCGTCGCCACCCGAAGCCGTTCCTGGGGAGGGGTGAGCGGCGCACCGGAAGGATTACATCCGGTCACAGTCGCGATCATACCGGCAACCATCACCAGGCCGAGCAGGCTAACAGTCAGCCTGTTGTTGGCATACCCCGACTGATAACAGACACCTGCCCGGCGTAACGAAAAGTCACTGAGGCGACGGAGACGGCACCCCATCCGATTAATGAAATTTACAAGCCATTCCAGGACCAAGATAAGTTCTCCTTTCCAATCACGGGAGGCAACGCCGTTTCCAACGTTACCCTCTCGGCCGGTCTCCATAGGCGAACCTTCAGGAGAACAGGCTCGGAGAAATCCTTATATTTGTCAGGAGCTATTTTAGCATAGTTTTTACCAGGCGAGCAACTTCGTCCATGCCTTGACGATGAGGCAAGCCTCTGTTAAAATCAAGAGCAACTTTCGGGCCGGCAGCCCGTTCCGGATAAGGCCAAGGAGAGTTATCATGTCTCTTATTGACTACCAGAAAGAGGGCCGAATCGCCGTTTTCACCATTAACCGCGAGGAAGCCTATAATGCCATGAACGTGGCAGCAATTAAAGAACTTCACCAGGCAATGGCGGATTTCCGTGATAACGACGATTTGTGGGTGGGTATCGTTACCGGTGCCGGCGAAAAAGCCTTTTGCGCCGGAGCCGATATCGGGGACATGCTGCCCTTCTTACAGAAAGTCCTGCCCCAAAGTCCCTGGGCAACACCGGCGACGCCGATGCGGGGACTGGATCTGTGGAAACCGCTTATCGCCGCTATCAACGGGATAGCCCTGGGCGGCGGCCTGGAGATAGCCATGGCCTGCGATATCCGGATCGCCTCCGAAAAAGCCCGCCTAGGATTACCCGAAGTGACCCTGGGACTGATACCGGGCTGGGGCGGCACTCAGCGACTGCCCAGACTGGTGCCCTGGGGCCAGGCTGCCGAAATGATTTTTACCGGTAAACCCGTCAATGCCCAAGAAGCCTGCCGCATCGGCCTGGTGAATAAAGTCGTTCCCCCGGAAATGGTAATGCCGACCGCCCGTGAACTGGCCGAGGCAATTTGTCAGGCCGGGCCACTGGCGGTAAGAGCCGCCAAAGAAGCCATGATCAGAGGCAGCAGCCTGAGCCTGGAAGACGGCTTGAGGCTGGAAAACGACCTGGAAGCCCGCGTCATGGCCACCGAAGACTTTACCGAGGGAACAACCGCTTTCCGGGAAAAAAGAAAACCCGAATATAGAGCAAAATAAATTTTAGCATAATATAGGAAAAGCCGGCTAAAAAACAAAATGCTTCTCTGAATAATAAAGACAACCTGAATATAAAGCCCAAAGATTCTCAGAACGGAGTATAGGTATGGAAATCAGGCAAGTAGGTGTCGTTGGCTGCGGACAGATGGGCGGCGGCATTGCCCAGATAGTCGCCCTGGCCGGTTACCGGGTAGTCGTCTCGGAAATAAACACCCAGCTTCTGGCCAAAGGGATGGCCACCATAGCCGCTTTTCTGGACCGGCGCGTGGCCAAGGGTAACCTGACGCCGCCGGATAAAGACGCCGCCCTGAACCGCCTCCAGGGAACCACCGATATGAAGGATTTTAACAGTTGCGACCTGGTAATCGAAGCAGCCGTAGAGAACCTGGAACTGAAAAAGAAAATATTCGGCGAACTGGATAAAATCTGTCCGGAGCAGGCCATCCTGGCCTCCAATACCTCCGGTCTCTCGATAATCGACATGGCCATGGCCACATCCCGACCAGACCGGGTACTGGGGCTGCACTTTTTTAACCCGGTGCCGGTAATGAAACTGCTGGAACTGATCAGGACTATCGCCACCAGCGACGATACCTTTGCCGATGGGAAAGACTTCGGCCGGTCAATCGGGAAAACGGTCATTGTTGCCAAGGATACCCCTGGTTTCATCGTCAACCGGCTGCTGGTACCGCAGCTGCTCCACGCGATACGAATGATGGAGACCGGTGTGGCTGCCCGGGAGGATATTGACACCGGCCTCACCTTGGGACTGAACCATCCTATCGGGCCTCTGGCCTTATCAGACCTGATCGGCCTGGATACGTTGCTTTATATCGCCAACGGCCTGTATGATGAATTCAAAGAGGCCCAATATGTTCCCCCGGTATTGCTGGCCAAGATGGTCACCGCCGGCAGACTGGGACGCAAGACGGGCACCGGATTCTACGAATACGAAAAGAACCGTTAACGTCTGCAAGAAGAAAGGGGGCGGTAAAACTATGAGTATCGAAGGAAAAGTAGCCCTGGTCACAGGAGGTTCCGGTGGACTGGGCAGGGTGCACAGCCTGTCACTGGCCAAAGCGGGCTGTGACGTTGCCGTTACCGGGCACAGTCACCTGGAAAAGGCGGAAGCCGTGGTCAAAGAGATTGAAGCCCTGGGCAGAAAGGCCGTCGCCGTCAAGGTAGACCTGGCCAACCTGGACGAAGTCCGGGCCGGGGTACAACAAGTGGAAACGTCACTGGGGACGGTTGACATCCTGGTCAATAACGCTGCTTTTGGTATCGTCAGAGGCGTCACCATCGTCAAGATGGATAAGGCGGACTGGGACCGCGACCTGAGCGTCAACCTGACCGGAGCCTTCAACACCATTAAGTGCTGCATGCCGGGCATGGCGGAGCGGGGATGGGGCCGCATCATCAACATTTCATCAATCGCCGGCACTATGGGCGGGATGGGGCAGGGCAGTTACGCCACGACTAAAGCCGGCCTTATCGGCCTGACCAAGACGGCCGCCCTGGAGGGAGCCCGCAAAGGCATTACCTGCAACGCCATCGTGCTTGGCGTCTTTGCCGGAGGCAGCTTCAACGAGGTGGCCCCCGAGTTCCAGGAGCGGATAATAAAACGCATGGCTTTACGTCGGGCGGGCGACCCCCAGGAGTTGAGCAACGTCCTGGTTTTCCTCGCCTCCGAGGAATCCAGCTACATTACCGGCGAGGCAATCGAGGTCAGCGGCGGCGCCAGCCTGTTTACCTTCTAGTAAGTTGTGGTAAAATAAAACCTGACTCATAATAATGGCTAATATTTTAACAGACAGGGTCTATCATGGCAGTAACCAAGGTCAGTACAAAAGAAAAGCGACC
>CBDUSH010000057.1:0-10778 GCA_965369965.1 uncultured bacterium
TATGAAGGCTACTCGCCGGGCTGGTCTATCTTAGATGTCCGGTAGCAGTGGCGCACGTACTTGTAGATCTCCACACCGGTCGCCGTCAGCGGGGCGGCCAGTAAAAGTCCCCAGATCCCGGCAATGTAAGCCCCCAGGACCAGCAGCATTATCAGCACCGCCGGATGCAGCCGCAGATAACCCCCCTGAATCCGGGGGACAAGCAGGCTGTTCTCCAGCAGCTGGATGCCCATGAAGAGGATAATAACCCAGAGCACTTTGTCCGGGGCCAGCGCCAGGGCGACGATGACCACAACAGCGCCGCTTAACCAGGGCCCCAGCGTTGGGACGAGCTCTCCCACGCCTGCCAGCAGGGCCAGTACCGGAGCAAAAGGTATCCCGATAATGAGTAACCCGATGAAAGTAAAGTAAGCCACGATGAGTCCGAGCATAAGTTGCGCCCGGATATACCGGCCGAGCACTCTTTCCAGGATACACACCAGGTTCCTGACGTGTTCGGCCACGCCCGGTGTCAGCACCGAGTATAGATTCCGGCTCAGCTTTTCCGAATCCTTTAACAGGTAGAAGAAGAAGAGGGGCAGGGCGGCCAGGCCGAGAAATATGGAGAAAGTCTGTGGAATGAAGGTGATACCCTGGACGAAGGCATTGCGTATGGCATTACCCAGCGCCACGCCGCCTTCCAGCAGGGCCCTGTCTACTTCGGTTCGTATTTCGGGAGGGAACTGCTCTCGCACTACCTCAAGCCACAACTGTATCTGGTGTAGACTTTTACCGATGAAGAAAGGAGCGCTCTCCAGCAGGATTACGGACGAATCAATGACCGCCGTCACGATAAAGTAAGAAAACAGGCCTGTGAAACCAAGTATGACGGTAAATACCAGGAAGATGGAAAGCGCCCGTTTCAACCGTGGCTTGCTCCCCGGGTGGGGTAATATCCCCTCAAACCAGGTGATGGCGGGCATGAAAAGATAAACCATCACCAGACCGAAAACGAAAGGAATTAAGGCCATCCGCAGCAGGTAAATAACCCACAATACGATGATGATACATATGACCAGGAAAATCAGGCGCCAGTGTCTGTTTACATAATCAATCATTATATATGCAACTCACCTGGCTCACTGGCCGGTGCTAAAACCGGAGAGCGGGTAATACCGGCGCCGTGGATACCCGGCGGCTTATTCCGCGGCTGGCTTATGGTGGAGCTTTTCCTCCACTTTTTTCTCGGCCCTGATGGCAGTTTCCTTTGTTTTCTCAGCCGCTTCGGCGGCTTTCTCCTTAGCCTCCATTGCCTTTTCCTTCAGCAGCGTCCGGGTCTCTTTACCCGTTTTCGGCGCATAGAGAAATCCGATGGCGGCCCCGATGGCGGCTCCAACCATTAACCCGACAATGAAACTGGCCCCCGTATCTTTTTCAGTCATCTCTCCTCCTCCTTACTTATGTTTCGTAAATCGGCTGGTTAATTTTACCGCTTTGCGTATGCCGTGGATAAAAGTGGCCACCTGGGCGATGGGTTGGTATATTTCTTCTTCAACAGTGGCTGAAAATTTCTCAACGGTTTTGGTGGTGGCTTTTACCGAGTCCAGTATCGGCCTCAGTTTGCGATAAAGCAGCCATGCCAGTATCCCCATGGATATGACGACGACGGTTACTCCCAGGCCCAGAATAACAATCGCCAGGTCGCGAAACCACTCGATGCTCAACTGATTACCACCTCCATCTCAGAATAGCAACTTATTTTATTGTAGCCCTCTCCTGATAATATGTAAAGAGTTAACCCTACTTATTTATTATCCGGAAACAACGTAATCGGAAACAAAGACAGAGAGATACCGCCGGGCGGTTAGTGCCGGCGGGAGGCTATCGTCCCCTTTATTCGCTTAAATCTATGGCCTTTCTCAGGCTCAGGGTGAAGTCTTTGAGCAAAGAGAGGCCGGGGTCCTCTTCCACCAGTTCCAGGAGGCGGCTGCCGACAATGACACCATCGGCTATTCCGGCGATTCGTCCCGCCTGCTCCGGATTGGACACCCCGAAACCGACACAGAGGGGCTGGGTTGCCTGCGCTCTGACCCGGGTGATGAATTTATCCAGGTCAGGGGGCAGTGATTGCCTGGCTCCGGTTACGCCGGTGAGGGAGGTCAGGTAGATAAAACCACGCGACCGTTCAGCGGCAATGCCGATACGGCCGTCGGGGCTGGTGGGTGCCAGAAGATAGATGAGGTCGATTTCATACCGCCGGGCAGCCTCGGCCAGTTCTGAGGCTTCTTCGGGCGGTAAATCGGGGATTATCAGCCCGCTGATTCCGGAACCGGCACAGCGTCTGCAGAAAGCCTCCAGGCCGAAATTAAATACCGGGTTATAATAGGTCATGAAGACCAGGGGTGTGGCTATTTTTGCCGACAACCGGGAAGCCGCTTCGAGGCACGTTTCCGGCGTGACGCCCTGCCGGAGGGCCCGGAAACTCGCTCTCTGGATGGTGGCTCCATCGGCCAGCGGATCGGAAAACGGAATCCCCAGCTCGATGATATCGCAGCCGGAGGCAGCCAGGACGGCGGCTATCTTTTCGGTGGCTTCGATATCGGGGTAGCCCACGGTAATGTAAGCGATTAATGCCTTGCGGCTCGACTGAAAAACAGAGGCGATATGGCTCATCGTCCGGCCTCCAGCAGTTTGACTATAATGTCCAGGTCTTTGTCGCCCCGGCCGGACAGGTTGACGACGATCAGCTGTTCCGGCGGTAAGGTGGCGGCTAATTCAGCGGCGTGATAGATGGCGTGTGAAGATTCAATCGCCGGAATAATTCCCTCGGCGTTGCAGAGCCGCTTGAAACCTTCCAGCGCCTGCTCGTCGGTGACCGCCACGTAAGCGGCCCGTCCGCTATCCCGGTAGTAGCTGTGCTCCGGTCCCACCCCCGGATAATCCAGTCCGGCGGCGATACTGTGGGTGGCCAGTACCTGGCCGTGGCTGTCCTCCAGAAGGTATGACTTGGCTCCGTGCAGGACACCCGCCCGCCCGGCCACCAGGGTGGCGGCGTGTTCGCCTGACTCCACTCCCCGCCCGGCCGCTTCGACACCGATGAACTTGACCTGTTTATCGTCGAAAAACGGGTGAAACAGGCCGATGGCATTGCTGCCTCCCCCGACGCAGGCCACCAGGTAGTCGGGCAGTCTCTGGTATGCGGCCAGGACCTGCTCCCTGGCCTCCTGCCCGATTATCGACTGGAAGTCGCGCACCATCACCGGGTAAGGGTGCGGCCCGACCACCGAGCCGATAAGGTAATAGGTATCGCGGACGTTGCTCACCCAGTCGCGGATGGCTTCGTTGATAGCGTCTTTAAGCGTCTGGCTGCCGGTGGTTACCGGGCGTACTTCGGCCCCCATCAGCTTCATGCGGTGCACGTTGGGCATCTGGCGGTGTATGTCCTCCTCGCCCATGTAGACGATACAGTCCAGGTCCAGCATGGCGCAGACAGTGGCCGCCGCCACACCGTGCTGGCCGGCGCCCGTCTCGGCGATAATCCGTTTTTTACCCATCCGCTTGGCCAGCAGTCCCTGGCCGACGGCGTTGTTAATCTTGTGCGCTCCGGTATGGGCCAGGTCTTCCCGCTTCAGCAGAATAGTCGCCCCGCCCGTTCCGGCGGATAGCTGCTCTGCCGGATAGAGGGGCGTTGGCCGGCCGATAAATTCGCGGCACAGCTGCCGGTACTGCGCCTGGAAACCGGCATCGGCACGAGCTTCGGCGTAAGCCGATTCAAGTTCGCCCAGCGCCGACATCAGCGTTTCCGGGACGAATTTACCGCCGTACTGCCCGAAGTAGCCGCGGGCATCGGGTCTATCTCCCTTTGTCATCCGCCCTCCTTACCTCGTTGATAAACGCCCTTATCCGGGCGGTGTGCTTCACTCCGTTTACCTCTACGCCCGAAGAAACGTCCACTCCCCACGGTGCCGCCCGGTCGATCGCCCGGCCCACGTTTTCCGGGGTAAGCCCGCCGGCGATGATCACCGGGTATTGTTCCGCTATCTGCCGGGCCACGCTCCAGTTAAAGGTAACTCCCGTCCCCCCGTATTTCCCCTTGACATGAGCGTCAAGAGAGAAAATGCATTGCTTGTCGCCAAGGACTCCGGCCCCTTCGGCCAGAATATCGCCGAGGCGTTCCGCGCTGTGCCGCCGGCTTACCCGCACCACTTTAATCAGCGGTCGCTTAATCTCACGGCAGTATTCCCAGCTTTCGTCACCGCTTAGCTGCACCCGGTCCAGATGGCAGAAATCAGCCACCTCGTTCACCGTCTCCGCCGGCTCATTGACAAACAGGCCGACTACTTCGACGGCGCGGCCGGCTGCCTTCACCGCGGTGGCTATCCTCTCCGCCTGGGCGGGTATAATCTGTCTTTGGCTGGGGGCAAAGACCAGCCCGATAAAGTCAGCCCCGGCTTCAGCCGCCGCCAGGGCGTGAACTTCTTCTT
Organism: uncultured bacterium; assembly: GCA_965369965.1. Taxonomy (GTDB): domain Bacteria; phylum Chloroflexota; class Dehalococcoidia; order Dehalococcoidales; family RBG-16-60-22; genus JACZSH01. The sequence continues at coordinate 4,464 of CBDUSH010000057.1, forward strand.
TAAGGCCGCAAATCTTGACGCGGGTCATGCCGTTATCTCCCTCATCTTTGACGGGATATCATCCGCCGTGACCAGGGTTTCTCCCACCAGTATAGCATTGATTCCCCACTGCTTCAGTTCCGCCACGTCCTCCCCGCTCCGGATGCCGCTCTCACTGACCACGGTGTATCCCGCCGGTATCAGCGGCCGCAGACGCCGGGTGGTCTTGATATCCACCTTGAAAGTCTTCAGGTCCCGGTTGTTGATGCCGATTATTTCCGCCCCGGCATCCAGGGCTCCGGCCACCTCTTTTTCGTTGTGAACTTCGACCAGACAACCCATACCCAGCTTACGGCTCAATGAGAGCAGTTCCCCGAGTTGTTCCTTTTCGAGAACGGCCACTATCAGTAACAGCCCGTCCGCTCCACAGGCGCGTGCCTCGTACACCTGGTACGGGTCAAAGATAAAATCCTTCCTCAGCAGGGGCAGCGCCACCTCTTTTCTGATTGCCGCCAGGTGGTCCAGACTGCCCTGGAAATACTTTTCCTCGGTCAGCACGGAGATTGCCGCCGCGCCGTTGGCGGCGTAGGTCTTGGCCAGCTTTACCGGGTCGAACTCGGGACAGAGCAATCCCCGTGACGGTGAGGCGCGTTTTACCTCGGCAATCAGCCGCGTGCCCTCGCCGCGGAGCGCTCCGGCAAAATCCAGCGGCGTTTGCCCCCGGGCGATAGCTTCCCGCAGTTCGGCGAGAGGAAAACGCTGCTTCCTCTGCTCGACCTCGCCTCTTTTATCAGTGATAATCCTGTCCAGCATAATCGTATTATTCCAGGCTCCGGCTCAGTTTTACCAGTCCGTCCAGTTTTTCCCGGGCGCGGCCGCTGTCGATTACCTCTTCGGCCAGCCGGGCGCCCGCCTTCAGTTCTCCGACCTTGTCTCCGGCGAGCAGGGCGGCGGCGGCGTTGATGACCACCACGTCACGCAGCGGGCCTTTCTCACCGTCCAGTATACGCCGCATCATTCCGGCGTTATCCTGCGGTGTCCCGCCCCTGATATCAGCCAGGTCAGCCCTCTGAAAACCGAAGTCCTCCGGGGATACCTCGTAAGGCGGCGCCACCCCGTTTTCCGTGATTTCCCAGACCAGTGACCGCCCGCTGATTGAAATTTCGTCCATGCCGTCACGGCCGTGTACCACCAGTGAGTGCTTCGTGCCCAGTCGATGCAGCACGGCGGCCATCTTATTGCCCAGTTCCTCACCGGGCACCCCGATAACCTGGCATTCGGCCCGGGCGGGATTGGTCAGCGGTCCCAGGATGTTGAAGACGGTACGGATGCCGATTTCCCGGCGCGGCCCGGCGGCGTATTTCATCGCCGGATGGAAGATGGGAGCGAACATGAAGCCGATACCCACTTCCTCCAGGCATTTGGCCACCGCCTCCGCCCCCAGTTCTATCTTCACTCCCAGCGCTTCGAGGACATCGGCGCTGCCGCAGCGGCTGGTCATTGCCCGGTTGCCGTGCTTGGCTACTCTCAGGCCGGCGCCGGCGGCGATAAAGGCGGCGGCGGTGGAGACATTGATGCTGGCGCAGTTGTCCCCGCCCGTCCCGCAGGTATCCACCAGCGGCGGTGTCGCCTTCACCGGGACGGCTTTTTCCCGCATCACGCTGGCCAGCCCGGCAATCTCCTCCACCGTTTCCCCCTTTATCCGCAGCGCGGTGACCAGGGCGGCAATCTGGGCCGGCGTCGCCTCCCCGCTCATTATCTCCTCCATCACCCCGGCCGCCTCCTCAAAACTGAGGGAATCGCCGCCAACCAGGCTGTTTATCGCTTCTTTAATCATCTTGGTTTACTCCTGCTAGTGAAAGCATTCATGCGCTTTTTCTGAAATTTCACAAAATTCCGGCTCAACCGGTTATATAAAAGTCCCCTTTTCATCGTCTAGACCTCACCCCCTATATTCCTGTAATAGCGGCGGTTCAGCCCTTAGTTTTACCCCTTCCCCCTAAATGGGGAGTAGCCCGCTGAGAGGGGCGAAGCCCCTCTCTTCTATTTTACCCCCTTCCTTTACTAAAGGAAGGGGGACAGGGGGATGGATTCGGCAATACTATTTTTTGTTCTCCAGAAAATTCCTCAGTAAATCCTTCCCAGCTTCGGTTAAGATAGATTCCGGGTGGAACTGGACTCCCTCCACGTTGAACCGGCGGTGGCGCAGCCCCATTATCAGGCCGTTTTCCGTCCAGGCGCTCACCTCCAGGCAGTCGGGCAGGCCGTCACGCATCACCGTCAGGGAGTGGTAGCGGATGGCCGGGAAAGGGTTGGCCAGTCCGGTAAATACCCCTCTACCGTCGTGGTGGATGAGTGATGACTTGCCGTGCCTGATTTCACCGGCGTGCCCCACCGTGGCCCCGTAGCTGTGGCCGATGCACTGGTGCCCCAGGCACACCCCCAGTATCGGCAGCCGCCCGCCGAAGCGGCCGATTACCTCGTTGGAAATGCCCGCCTGCTGCGGGGTGCCCGGTCCCGGAGAGATAACGATGCGCTCCGGCGCCAGTTCTTCCATCTCGGCCAGACTCATTTTATCGTTCCGGACGACGATCACTTCCTCACCCAGTTCGCTCAGGTACTGGAAAAGGTTGTAGGTGAAACTGTCGTAATTGTCGATCAACAGCAGCATGGTTAGCCCTCCGCCTGCTTGATTGCGGTCAGCAGCGCCTGGGCTTTGTTCAGGGTTTCCTGGTATTCGTTCTCCGGCACGCTGTCGGCGACGATGCCGCCCCCCGCCTGAACGTAGGCGACTCCATTCTTGATGACGATAGTGCGGATGGTGATGGCCGTATCCAGGTTGCCGGAGAAGTCGAAGTAGCCCACCGCTCCCGCGTAAGGCCCTCTTTTATCCGGTTCCAGCTCGGCGATAATTTCCATCGCCCGTATCTTGGGGGCGCCGGATACCGTGCCCGCCGGGAAGCACGCCCGCAGGGCGTCGAACTGGGTCAGCCCCGCCCTTAGCTTGCCCTGGACGTGGGATACCAGGTGCATGACGTGGGAATAGCGCTCGATGTCCATGAACTGGGTCACTTCCACCGTGCCCGGCTCGCTGATCCGGCCGATGTCGTTGCGTCCCAGGTCGACCAGCATGAGGTGCTCGGCCCGTTCCTTCTCGTCGTTGAGCAGCTCTTCGGCCAGCCGGGCGTCTTTGTCCGGGTCCTGGCCGCGGGGCCGGGTACCGGCGATGGGGTGGTTGGAGACCACGCCGTCTTCCACCCGCACCAGCAGTTCCGGTGACGCCCCGACGATGTGGGTGTCGCCCAGGTGCAGGAAATACATGTATGGGGACGGGTTTACCGACCGCAGCGCCCGGTAAATGGCAAAAGGACTGGCTTCGGTGCGCCGCGCCAGTCGTTGTGACAGCACCGCCTGGATGATGTCTCCGGCGTAGATATAGTCCTTGGCTCTGGTTACGTTGGCTTCAAACTCCGTCCGGGAAAGGTTGGATGATACCGGAAATCCGTCAGTGGCGGCGGGCGGGTTCTCGGCGCGGAGCGGCTGCCTCAGCCTCTCCTCCAGGCGGTCGATTTTATCGGTGGCTGCCCGGTACGCTTCGTCGATATTGCCGTCAAGGTGGGCGTGGGCGACGATTTTAATCTTGTGGGTGAGGTGGTCGAAGACGAGCAGTGTGTCCGCCAGCATCAGCACCGACTCGGGAAGGCCGAGGCTGTCGCCCTCCGGTGAGGGTAATTCCTCGAAATAACCGGCCACTTCGTAGCCGAGGTAGCCGACCATGCCGCCGTGGAACCGGGGCAGGCCGCGAACCGGCACCGGCTGAAATTGACGGAACACTTTTTCTATCAGCAGCAGGGGGTCGATTTTATTACCCTCGCCTGTTTCCAGTACTATCGACGGTTCGGTGCCGATGAAACTGTAGCGGGCGAGCCGTTCGCCGCCCTCCACGCTCTCCAGCAGGAACGAGTGATCGCCGCGGGCAATCTTGAGGTAGGCGGAAACGGGTGTTTCCATGTCGGCCATTATCTCGCGGTACACCGGCACCAGGTTGCCCTGTTTCTTCAGTTGTCGTACTTCTTCAAGCGTCGGGTAATACATTATCCTTCTCCGCGCCAAATAAAAAAGCCTCTCACCCTAAAAGGGGCGAGAGGCTTGCTTTCGCGGTGCCACCCTTCTCGGTCGTCTCCGGGAACGGTGAAGACGGCCATCTCTGCAGGTACGGAGGCAGGCTTTTCAGATACTCGCCTCGATACCCCGGGATACGATAACGCTTCCCCTGCGTCAAGGCCTACTCGTCAGTCGACTTTCGGCTTGCGGCTCCCGGGTCCATTCGGCTCCGGCGCTGGCGTCGGCTCACACCTTACCCGACTCTCTGTGCCCCGCTTTGAAGCTTACTACTCCCGTTCGCTGCCTTTACATATAATAGATGATTCTAACAATATTTCAGTGGTTTGTCAAATGGGGGAAGTTTTTGCACTCTATTTTCCCCTTCTCCCCCCGCCCCTCTAAAAGTCCCCTAATGAAGCCTGTCCCATAGCGGCCAGGAAAGAAGTGTCGTTGTGCCGGGTCATGATAAACCGTTCGTTTTCGTGGTTGAAGGTGGTGATGCCGCAGGTATCCTGCCGGATGCTCCAGAAATGAGCATCGTCCAGCCCCAGCAGGGCGCAGATGAGCACCTTGTTCACCACCCGGTGTGACACCAGCGCCACCGTTTTCCCCTCATACTCAGCCACAAGTTTATCCACAAATTCCCGCGCTCTTTGCCTCACCTCGCCCAGACTTTCCCCACCCGGAAACCTTACCCGGTCAGGGTGATTAATCCATGTCGCGTAAAGCTCTCCGTACCGGTCTTTTACTTCCTGGCGGGAAAGCCCCTGCCACTCCCCGAAATCAATATCGATAAGCCCCCCGGTGTTCCTGACCTCCAGCCCGTGTCGTCCGGCGATTATTTCGGCCGTTTTCCGGGCACGCTCCAGCGGGCTGGAATAAATGGCGTCTATTTTCTTATCTTTGAGGTATTCGGCCAGCAGTCCCGCCTGCCGCAGCCCGTTTTCGTTCAACGGAATGTCCGCCCGTCCCCGGAACAACTCGGCCGCGTTCCACCCGGTCTCCCCATGTCTTATCAGCCGGATTTCGGTCATTATCGGTAATCCTCCGGCGGCTTTATCTCCGGTGTCAGCCCGTTCTCTTCGAAAGCCGATATTATAACCGATTTTAGTTCCTCGGATTCGGGGCTGAAAAAGAGGTGGCTGGAGCAGCCGCAGTCGCTGGCGCCGAAACCGGGAATGGATTCAAACCGGGCGCCGATTGACCGGGCGATGGTGCACTCGACCCTGTCTTCCGTCTCGCCGGTGATGATGTCGGTAACAGTTGCTTTTTGCAGCAGGTAGTCGATATGCCAGTGAATCTTTTTGGCGGGGCTTAAATGGCGTCTCACCCGGGCCGGAATCCCGTTCAAAGCTGAACCGGCGTAAGCATAATAACCGCCGGGGAAAGAACGGGCGGGCAGGCAACCCGCTTTTACGTCTTGCCTCTTCGGCAGCCTGGCCAGGAGGACGTAGCCCCCGGTCACTCGGTAGAATCCGTTTTCTCGACCTCTATGGTGCATTCGGTGACCAGCGCCGCGAAGGCGCCGATGGCGGCCAGTACCGGCATCGCCAGTATCCCCAGCGCGGCCGCCGGAGCGCCGATCGAAAGCGGAATCTCAATCAGGGTCCGGTCTTCGTGCACCAGGCGAACCCGCCTGATATTTCCCTCGTGCAGGAGCTGTTTCACTTTGTCGACCACCTGGCTTCCGGATACGGTAAATTTTTCCGTCTTCGTCATCCTAACTTCCCTGTTTTATCAAAACCAGCCCAGTTTTATCGGCTTCTGGTAAACGCGCCAGGTGAAAAGCAGCGCGCCCACCAGGAAGATTACCGCCAGCCACGGAGCGTAACCCCAGGTAAGTCTTACTCCCATGATGAGCGAGGTCAGCACCAGAAAAAGGCAGAGCGCGGAAAGGCGCTTGCGCCGCTTGCGCCAGGCGCCCAGGACGGGCTTCTGGTCAGCGGGTACTTCTTCCCCGGGCTTGAGATTGGCCATTATCCGCTCAATGTGGGGCTGTATCCCGAAGTGGACGTAGCTCAGTGACCCGGTAAGCGCCGCGAAGGCGACCAGCTTGATGATGAGTGACCAGTCGGTCCATATCCAGCCGCGGGCCCAGGTCAGCAGGACGCCGGTTATCAGCATCACCGCCAGGTACGCGTAACAGCGTATCGGCTGTCCCTTGATGATGTTCTCCAGGTAGCGGTCGGTGTTATATCCCGGTGGCACGGCAAAGCGGGCGCGCTCATTGAC
>CBDUSH010000058.1:0-10727 GCA_965369965.1 uncultured bacterium
ATGTCAACCTGACTTTTAATCAGCGGGTCACAGGTTCGAGTCCTGTACGGCGTACTTCGTAACTCCCCTTTTTTTGCCAACATTTTGCCAACATTAGGTTCCAAGTTTTCATCCGTATCCGCTTCGAATAATTGTTCAAACTTTTCCGCAGCTGCTTCTTGCATCCCGGGTAGTACATGACTATTGAGATGCACCCCGTTTAAACTGGAGGGATGAAGTGGATAATACATATTTATACTTAAAATGAGTGTAAATGTATGTATTTGTCTATTTCCTTTTATCGTACATCGTTATAGTTTTTAGCTACCTCAGAAATAGGGATTATTGTAATGACAGTACCGTTATCGCCACATAAAGTAAGCAGAATCTTAAGGGGCAACTCCCGGTACAGGCACTATTACCGGTTACAACACAAAAAAACCCCCTGCGTTTTAAATATTTTTGACTTGTGGTAGCTAATGGCATAAGATTATTCGGGATATAAGTTCCCCGGGTAAAAAGCATCCTTTAGCGGCACCGCAAAAAGTCTGAGTTCCGGATATTCAATCCGCATTAGACATGGAGAGAAGAGTGAAACTTCAGATTAAAGTCGCTCTTCTGGTGGAAGAATGAGACTCCAGATTAAAGTCGTTCTTCTGGTGATGGTAGTCCTGCTTGTCACCGGGCTCGTTTCCGGAGGAATGATGCTTTACGTGGAGCGACAAGCCAGCGTGCAGCAGTTCGAGCAAGTGGCCACGGCGCTGGCCGGGGCAGTGCAGGGCTCCCTTGAGCACAGCATGCTCACCGGCAAACTCCAGCCTACCCAGGAAACACTGGTCCGTATCAGCTCAGAGGCAATGGTCAGTGAGGTAGTTGTCCTTTCCCCCGATGGAACGATCGCCGCCTCGAGCCAGGTAGCCGACATCAACCGGACAATGGACGGAGACGAGATTCGACAAGCGCTGCATTCGGGTGAGACCTCGGTTAAAACCGGTGCGCAAAACGGGCAGAGCCGACTCTGGGTTATCACCCCGGTCATGAACCAGCCGGAATGCCAGGATTGTCATCCTCCGGAGAACAACGTGCTGGGAGCGGTCCAGGTCAGTCTGGATACCACCGCCCTGGACAACCAGATGAGGCGGCAAACCATCTTCTTCGGCGCCCTGGGCATACTGACCTTGCTTATCATTGGCGGCGGACTTACCTTTGCCCTCAGGAGCATGGTGCTGAATCCCCTCTCCAGATTGGCCGAATCCGCGGAAAGGCTTTCCCGGGGCGATTACTCAACAAGGGCAAGCAGCCACCGAAATGATGAGACCGGCCGGCTCGCCCGCACCTTCAATGAAATGGCGGAGAGCGTTGAAGAACGCCGCCGGGAGCTTGAGGCTTCCCGTCAGGAACTGGCCAACTGGAACATGGACCTGGAAGAAAAAATACAGCGCCGCACCGGGGAACTGTCTGCCCTCAACGCCATCATCACCACCATAAGTCAGTCACTCGACCTGGATAAGGTATTGAACAATGCCCTGAAAAAAATACTCACCGTACTGGATATGGAAGCGGGCGTGGTACACCTGCTGGATGAGAAAACGGGCCAACTGGTTATCGCTTCTCATCGCGGGATGGCGCCGGACCATGTCCGGGAAACCGGGCGGCTGAAGCCGGGAGAAGGAATTATCGGACAAGTGGCTCAATCAGGCGAATCAATCTTCGTCAATGACCCGGCCAGAATCACGCTGTCCGGAAAGAAAGGAGAATTCCGCTCCTCCATCAGTCTGCCCGTAAAGTCGAAAAACAAGGTACTGGGCACAGTAACCCTGGCCAGCTACTCGGCTAAGAATTTTGAACCAGGCATGGTCCGCTTACTTTCGGCGATTGGGGAGGCACTGGGTATCGCCGTGGAGAATGCCCGGGGAACGCGAAGCCTGGAAGAAGCTAATATAATCCGGGAACAGCTTCTGGAAAAACTTATCTCGGCACAGGAGGAAGAACGCCGCCGGATCGCCCGGGAACTGCATGATGAAGCCAGCCAATCCCTGGCGGCTCTGGCGCTCAATTTAGAGGATATCGCCGATACTTTACCGCCGGAGCACCATGACATCAAGAAAAAACTGGCTACCCTCCAGGAACATGCCATACGGACACTGGGCGGGATACGTAACCTCGCCCTGGAGCTGCGCCCCAGCGCCCTCGACGACCTGGGATTATCCATGGCCATAGACTGGTATGCCAAGGACTTTCTCGCCAAGCGCGGACTTGATGTCAGTATTGAGGTCACCGGTTCCAAAACAAAGCTGCCGTCTTATACCGAAACGATATTGTTCCGAATTATCCAGGAGGCCCTGACCAATATCGTGAAACACTCCGGGGCAAACCAGGTTAAAGTACGGCTGCAGCTGGGTGATACCACCGCGATTGTGCAGGTGGAAGATAACGGAACCGGCTTTGACGTGGAGGCAACCCTGAAACGGAAAAGCATCCGCCGCAAGCTGGGCATCCACGGCATGATGGAAAGAGCCGCTTTACTGGGCGGGACCCTCACCATTCAATCGCAACCGGGGCACGGAACCTCCCTGCACGTGGAGGTGCCCGTTAAGGAGGATATTAATCATGAACCGAATAAGAGTCTTTCTGGCCGATGACCACCTCCTGCTGAGAGAAGGTATCCGCTCACTTTTAGGCAAAGTGCCCGACATTGAGGTGGTCGGCGAAGCCGGCGACGGAAAAGAGGCGGTAGAAAAGGTGGAACAACTGTTGCCGGATGTGGTGCTGATGGATATTACCATGCCGGAACTGGGTGGCCTGGAAGCGACGCAACGGATAAAACAGAAAAACCCGCAGGTAAAAGTACTGATTCTGACGATACATGAGACCAGTCAATATCTGGCCGGCATGCTGAACGTCGGGGCATCCGGATACGTGGTCAAGACGACCGCTTCCGGTGAGTTAACATCGGCAATAAGGGCGGTTCATCATGGTGACATTTACCTTTACCCGTCCATTGCCCGAATGCTGGTGGAAGATTATTTGCATAAGGTCAAGGTGGGTGAACAAAAATCAAGCTACGAAGGCCTGACACCCCGGGAAAGGGAGATACTGAAATACATCGCGGAGGACAGGAAAAACAAAGAAATCGCCGATTTACTGGGTATAAGCGTAAGGACGGTCCAGGCTCACCGGACCAACCTCATGGATAAACTCGGCGCCCGCGACCGCACCGAACTGGTAAAATACGCTATCCGCAAAGGGATAATAAACCTCTGACATCCGCCCGGCGCTGCAGTAAAACTACCCGGCTTCAAACTACTCACCAGGCGCGTTCTCCGGGCGAGGCCGGTTTTTATCCGGTACGTGACTGAAGGTATCATTGTCCACGGCAACTCAAGACAATTTTGCCGAACCGGTAAAAAAATAAACCCGGTACCTTTAGTTCCAAAAAGCCAAAGTTCCTGATGAAGTATTCTAATGGTAAACCCTCCCTACTGATACGATTAACATACTAGTATCAATAACTGATATGAATTAATTGGATAACGTATACAATATCAAATGGAGGACAGGACACAAAGCAGGTCAAAATAAGGTTTCCCCAGGGCCTGTTTCCCGCAGGCTGATAACCGGCAGAATGCGTTATATCCAATCTTGACTAAGGTACGGCCACCGGCAAAATCCTGGCGTAAACACCCCCGCTTACTCAATTCGGGCAGAAGGAGAAAGTATCGTGGGCAGCATTAAAGTTCTTCTCGTTAACAACCGTGCTATCCAGCGAGAGGGCCTTCGCCTGCTCTTGAAAACGACTCCGGATATCGTGGTGGTAGGCGAGACCGGCGATAAAGCGGAAGCGTTGGCCCTGATAGAGCAAACAGCCCCTGACGTGGTTTTGATAGACATGGCCGTAGTTGGGATTGAGATTACGCGGCAGCTGAAAGAGATCTATCACGCCATCACCGTCCTGACGGTGATGGATGAGGAAACTGAACCTTATCTATTCGACTTACTGGCTGCCGGAGCTTCCGGATGCATCGCTAATACCAGCGCCAGTGAGGAATTAATCTCTGCGATCAGAGAAGTTTATAGCGGGAATATGCACCTCAGTTCTTCTGCCGCCCGGATTCTGGTCGAGAATTACCTGCACCGGATTGATAAGGGTGAGGAAAAAACCATTTATAATGGCTTGACCCGGCGGGAATGGGAAATACTGACCTACATTGTTGCCGGCAAGCATAACCGGGATATTGCCGGATTACTGGATGTCAGTATCAGAACAGTACAAACCCACCGGACCAATTTAATGGAAAAACTCGGGGTACATGACAGCATTCAGCTGGTCAGATATGCCATACGCAAAGGTCTCGTCAAGCCATGATTTTTATGTAGCGCCCGGCTTAAAATAGCCGGAAATTGACCTGTATCAGGACACTATCTTGAGATAGTGTCCTTTTTTTTCATATTTGCACTGGCGTTCGGGCTATTTTCGTATTTGAACTCTATTCACGGTGAATAAGGGTTTTTATATCATGTATGTAGGGTGATATCAGACATCGCCCTGAGGGTTGCCCGAATTTGGAGTATTTATATGTACCTTCGGAAAGTGAGCGGAAATACCAGGTCTCCATTGAATACCATAACGGTACTCATCGCGGATAAGCATCCTTTGATATGCGAAAGCCTGTTTGCCCTGCTGAAAACTTACCCTCAGATTAAAGTAGTCGGCAAGGCGACCAACGGACGCGAAATCATTGAAATAGTGAAAGAACTTAACCCGGATATCGTTGTTATGGATATGTTCATACCGGTCATGGATATTACCGAAATTATTCGCGAAATCCGCAAGCACGATGACAAAATAAAAGTCTTGCTGGTCAGCGATTACGAAGACAGGGAGTGTATCCTGAGGGGACTCAAAGCAGGGGGTAACGGTTACCTGCCTAAGAGCGCTAACGCCTCGGAACTGATTAGCGCCATACGGGTCATCCAGGATGACGGTTATTTTCTTTATCCAACGGTCGCCAAGAAACTCGTGGACGAATACCTGAGCCTGGGGAACAACCCGGCTCCGGACCCGCTGGACAAATTAAGCGGCCGGGAAATCGAAGTCCTCAAACTGATTGCCGAGGGATATAAAAACAGACAAGTTGCCGATATTTTGTGCATCGCCACAAAAACAGTTGAGGCACACCGGACCCATTTAATGAGCAAGCTGGGTATTCATAATTACGCCGAGCTCGTCCGGTATGCCTTCCAAAAGCGTCTGGTTGAGACACAGCGCTGAACCAGGAGGTTTAAAAGAGAAAATGCCGCCCGGGGATACCGGCCTTACCACCCGTGAAACCATGCCCCCCGGCAAATTAAAGGACTCAAACTATACCGGTTTTTAAAAAGGCAGGTGATGTGAAATGGTGAGCTATGTTGGCGGTCAGGATGTTAAAGAAGGCTGTTATCTTAATCTCTCCTCGTGGGAATTCGAGCATGTTACCAGAGGGCACGGTTATTTACCCGGTAACGGTAAAGACCATTATAACCGGGTACCCTATCCATTGATGATGGTGGCCGGCCCCCTTGCGGGGCTGGTTTACATCGCTTTTCTGCCCGTAACGTTTTGTGTTGGTCTCGGCTTCTGCTTTCTTCGTCGGAACGGGGAAAAGCTCGTCGCCCGGAAGAATAATTTTCACGTTAGCCGGAGAAATTGATATAGAGAGGTCGGGTAAAACGTACCCCGGCTGGAAACGGATGGCAGGATGATTAAACAATGAAGACACTTGTCGAGTTCATTACATTTACCAAAGGAGTGGAATACCTGCTGGCTATCGCCTTCCTCTTTGCCTTTGTCGCCTTCTGGCAATTTACCCAGCGACGTGGAAAGGGAAATCTCCTCAGAGTTTTGCCCATGACGGCGCTGGCCCTGGGTATCGGCGCCCTGGCATTAATCTTCGCCACCCAGGAACAGGTGACTACAGCCACCCCGCAGGTCAGTGACGAACCTCTGCTCACTTCTCCGGTGCTGGTAGAGATGTACGGGCCGGCCTCGTTCAATCATGAAGCGCACCAGAGCCTGACCACTGATTGTGCCGTGTGTCACCATTACAGTGAGGAAACATATCCTTCCTGCCGGGAGTGTCATGACACTCCTTTCGATCCGGAGAACCTGAATAAACCGGGAATTACGCACGTTTACCACCTGCGATGTATCAGTTGCCATATTGAATACCAGGCCGGCCCCGTAGAATGCGTAGGATGCCACGATAAGGCAGCCGTGCCGGCGCTTTCGATCACGCACCCGCTCACCGGCAACGGGAACTGCCTGAGCTGTCATCAGGAGAGGATTCCCGGTGTGCCGGTCGTGCCTGCCGACCATGACAGCGTAACCAACGGCGCCTGCCCTATCTGCCACCAGACAATGATGGAAGAATCCGCCATGGCGACCAGAGAGATACCTCACGTTATCGGCGGGTATGAGACCTGCCTGCTCTGTCACGGAGAAGGCATCGGGGAGGTGGTCAGGATACCGGCCGACCATACCGGCCGGACCGATGAGACCTGCCAGGTATGTCATAAAACTATGGATAATCTCGAAGACGCGGGGGTGATAACCGCCTCAACTCCGCCGGATGTTCAGACGGAGGAATCAACCCCAATGACAACACCTCCTGAGACAGAGGCAGAATCGGTCGTCGCTCTCAATGTCGAGGTGGAACCGGCACCGGCAGAACCAGCCGGGACGAGTAAGATACCGCACGCGGTTATCGGGCACGAGACATGTATGCTCTGTCACCAGGAAGGTATGGGAAACGCCGCCGGAGTACCTGACGACCACACCGGCCGGGCCGATGAGACTTGCCGGATGTGCCATCTGCCTGCCGGGTAACGCCGAATATATCCTGCAAAGAATGTGAGGCAAGATAAATTAATGATGGATAAGGCAAACGGGGCAGCCGACTTTAAACTAAAAAGCCAGAAACGGCTAAGCCGAAGGGATTTTGTCAAAGGTGCCGCCGCGCTCGGAAGCTACCTGACGGTGACGACGCTGCTGGGTAATCCGTCAGAAGCCTACGCCAGTGACCTCTCCGGCTGGCCGGACCGCTTTGGCATGCTGACTGATATCACCAGATGCATTGGCTGCCGCCGATGCGAGGAATCCTGCAATAAAGCGAATGATCTACCGGTATTAGCCGTGCCTTTTGAGGATAAATCGGTCTTTGAAGAGAAAAGGAGGCCCGACGCGCAGCAATACACCGTGGTAAACCGCTATGCCGACCTGAAAACCGGGGCACCCGTGTATTCCAAGATACAGTGCAATCACTGCAGTGAACCGGCCTGTGTTTCCGCCTGTCTGGTCGGTGCCTTGAAAAAGAGTCCGGAAGGCCCGGTGACTTATAACGAAGACATATGCGTCGGCTGCCGCTACTGTATGACAGCCTGCCCTTTCTACATTCCGGCTTTTGAATACGACGACGCCAGCAGCCCCGCCATTCAGAAGTGTTTTATGTGCTCGCACCGGATATCTCAGGGAAAAGTCCCTGCCTGTGCCACGGAGTGCCCGGTTGAAGCGATTACCTTCGGAAAAAGAAGCGACCTGATGAAGATAGCCCGGGATAGAATCAGGGCACACCCTGAAAAATACATCGAACACATTTATGGGGAAAAAGAAGCGGGCGGTACTGATTGGCTTTATATCTCCGGAGTTCCGTTCAACGAACTGGGTTTTCCGAATGACCTGGGAACCAAACCATATCCTGAATTGACCCGGGAGTTTCTGTCCGCGGTACCTGTAGCGCTGGTGGTCTGGCCGGCCGTCCTCGGGGGATTATACCTGTTCAGCAAACAGCGCCGGCAAACTTCTGATGATAAAGAAACCGGCGGGAATAAGGAGGGCGGTTAAGCATGGCCGGCTATGTAAAGCAGATACCCGCAGTTCCTTCATGGGCCAGAGAGAGATTACTTTTTGGATTGACCGTTGGTCAATACCTGAAAAAACTGGTCACACCGTTTAATGTTGTTGCCGGGATTATCATCCTGACAGGGGTATTTCTTATCGCGCTCCGCTACTACCAGGGACTGGGGGCTGTCACCAGCGCCTCGCAAACACAGCCCTGGGGACTCTTTTTAAGCTGGGGACTTTACTCCGGCGTGCCGCTCTCGGCCACGGGCTTTGTCCTGGGAACCGCCGTTTACATCCTGGGACTGAAACAGTACCAGCCCATCGTCAAAAATGCCATCCTGGTGGGATTACTCGGCTATCTCTTCGCCGTTATCTTTCTATTGATCGACCTGGGACGCCCATGGCGGCTCCCTTACCCTATGATAGGTTCATTCGGCACCGCCTCGGTCCTTTTCCTGGTCGCCTGGCACGTGGCGCTCTATCTTTCCTGCCAGTTCCTCGAATTTTCACCGTCCATCTCGGAGTGGGGAGGCTGGAAAAGATTACGCAAATGGGGTATCCAGATGACCATAGGACTGACCATCTTTGGTATCATCCTGTCGACCCTCCACCAGTCCGCTCTGGGCGCGATGTTCCTGCTCGCCCCGGGCAAACTTCACCCTCTCTGGTACTCACCGTATATACCGGTACTGTTTTTAATCTCGGCTATCGCCGCCGGCCTCTGTATGATGATTGTAATTAATCAACTCACCAGATACTTCTTTAAAGACCGCGCCGACGGTAAGTACTTCAACAGTCTTGACGGTATCAATTTCGGACTGGGCAAGGCCGCCTCATTCGTTCTCATCACTTATTTCTCCCTTAAACTGGTCGCCCTCGCCCATGGCAACCACTGGAGCCTGTTAAACACCCCTTACGGCTACTGGTTCCTCTTTGAGCTGCTGGCGCTGGTTCTCATCCCCACCCTTCTCTTCATTTTCGGGACGCAACGGGGAAACATAGTCGTAGTCCGTATTGCCGCCATTATTACTATCATCGGTATCATCATCAACCGCCTGAACGTATCATTGATTACCCTTAACTGGCAGCTGCCGGAACGTGAATTTTTTTACCTGCGAGAATTCCTCATTGTCATTGCCGTAGTCACCATCCAGATACTGGTCTACCGCTGGATAGTGAACCGGATGCCGGTGCTGCGGGAACATCCGGATTTCAGTGACGACGAGCCGCACTAAGGGTAATAAATGCTTTATATCCCTGGAAACCGTCCCGGTTAAACCTGCTGAGTACCCGTACTCCGGAGAGTAAAAAGGAACGGTTAAAGCAGCAGATATAATCACGTATCTCCATATCCTTGAATCGTAAAGTCGACACCATGTGTGTATTCCTCCATAAATTGCGGGATAAACCTTCCGGCCATACTTACTTGACAGTAAAGGCTAACCCACCTGAAGTATCAAGTGATTATCTCGTACCGGCGGAGGAAACCTGGCAAGATTTGATATCATTGATTCCCATATCCGTCTGGCTCTTAATCCGGGGAATTTAATGGTCTTATAAATCCTCCCCGCATTGTTAGATTAGAAAAACCTCGTCCTCAATGTATACTACCCGCCGCTAAACTCATACTGCCCGGTGAAGCTAAAAATAAATATTATTGACGTATTGACATGACAGGTTGTAGTCCTGTACGGCCTACACTCGGTTTTTAAAATTCGTTTCTGGAATAACGAAAACAAGGGCTCCTCTGCCCGCCAGTTCTCGTATTCAAGCATTCCGTTTAACTCAATACAATATTAGCCTGTTGCGAAACTCGTGGCTGCTAAAAAGGCTCCTTTTTATAGTCCTCTTAACAAATATTTATAATGGAACTAATCTCGAGTATAATATGTGAAGCAATCATCAGCGTCTTCACCTTCTTGTTACCGGATATTTTCGATTCAAGTCGAGCGCGACCCTCTTCAGGATAATATGAACGGAAAGAGAACATTGTGTTTTATCGGAGCGCACCCGGATGATGAGACATTCGCCGTGGGTAATACACTGGCGTACTACGCGGCGGCCGGGGTGAATGTCTATTATGTTTGCGCCACGCGCGGTGAAGCCGGGATGAATAACCTTAACCATCTGCGGGGGTTCAAATCGCTTGCCGAATTACGCACGGATGAGTTGAAATCCGCGGCGAGCGTTCTTGGCCTGGCCGGTGTCTTGCACCTTGGATACCGTGATTCGGGCATGCCCGGGGCGGAAGACAACAGGCATCCGGAGGCATTGGCCGCGGCTCCTGTAGACGAAGTTTCCGAACGTATTGTGAAGATAATCCGTGACCTTAAACCGGACGTAGTTATCACTCATGATCCCATAGGCGGTTATCGTCATCCTGATCACGTCGCCGTCCATAACGCCACCGTCAAAGCGTTTGAGACTGCCGCTGACCCTGCTAAATACCCCGGGGCCGGCGCTGCCTTTCAACCTCAAAAATTATACTTTCACGTCTTTCCCCGAAAACTGCTCAGAGCAGCCGTAAAGCTGATGCGGCTCTTCGGACAAGACCCGCATCATTTCGGGCAGAACAAAGACGTTGACCTGGCCGGCCTGGCTGAAGTCGATTTCCCGATTCATGCCGTAATACGCCCCACCAAAGCGGCTGTCATGGTACGTAACGAAGCGATGCAATGTTATGAGAGTCAAAGGGGAAGCGGCCCGCCCCGAAGAAATTTATTGTTCCTGATCAGAAGGTTTATGAGTCAGCAAGATTCGTTCATGAGGGCTTACCCTCCGGCGAATAAGGGAATCAGGGAGCATGACTTATTTGAAAAGTAATCAGCGCGCCAATATCAAACCGGGCATGAAGGTTGCCGTAGTATTA
>CBDUSH010000059.1:0-10705 GCA_965369965.1 uncultured bacterium
ATGCGTCAGATAAACGATTGCCTCCCAGATAAATAACGTCCCATTCCGATAGCCCGCTGTTTTCTAACAGGTGTTGAATATCTTCTATCTGGTTCCAGCGCAGCGCGAGTTCATTCAGGTTGTTGAGTGAGGCAAGAGGTTTAACATTCTTTATCTGATTCCCATCAAGTTCAAGCACGGTTAGTTTGGCAAGTGAAGAAAGGGGCGAGACATTCCTTACCCGGTTCCATCTCAGGTCCAGTATGGTCAGGTTATCCAGCGAGGAGAGAGCGGAGACGTCACCCGCCAGGTTGTTAGCTAATCCGAGCAAGGCCAGGTTAGTGAGGGATGAGAGGGCTGAGAGGTCACTTATCTGATTACTGCCCAGGTCAAGCCGGGTCAGCCTGGTGAGGGATGAGAGGGCTGAGATGTCACTTATCTGATTATTCTCCAAGTCAAGATCAACCAGGCCGGTGCATAATGAGAGGACTGAGATGTCACTTAGCTGGTTCATCGGCAAATCCAGCACGGCCAGTCCGGGAAGGGATGATAAAACTGAGATGTCACTTATCTGATTGTTCCATAAATGAATCTGGGTCAATTTAGTGAGGGACGAGAGAGCTGAGATGTCACTTATTTGATTCTCACTCAGGGTGATACTGGTCAGGTTCACCAGGTGCTCGATACCGGTAAGGTCAGTGATACCCCGCCTTTCAGCGTTTAAATAAGTAATATTAGTAAGCTCGGCGTCCGTTATATCCTCGCCTGGAGACTTGCCTAAGACAGCGTTTAAAGCCTTCTTTAGATTATCATCGGGGATGTCAATGATGGTTACTTGCTCAGGAGGTGATTCTATTTCGGGTATTTTCGGGATCGGGGTAGTTTGTATATACTCCGGAGAATCTGTCTTTACTACCCAACCTGGGGAGGTTGGCGAATATTCCGGAGAGTCCTCCTTTTCCTCGCCCGGGGAGGTTGGTGAAAATACCGGGGAATCTGTCTTTTCCTCTCTATCGTCAATAAACGGCATGACTGGTTTCGGAGTTTCCACTTTGGGGGCCTGAGTAATGCCAGGCATAAATATCTCCTCTATGACGAGGAAAGCGATGAAGGCTATTACCGTTAAGACAAAGGTAATCAATGCCGGCTTAACCCACTTTTTTTGTCCTCCGCCTCGACCTGACCTGCCGGATGTTGCGGCTGCGCCGGCAGCCCCTGCCCTGGGTTTCATTGGTACTACGGGGGTACCATGTGCCTGTATATTATCAAGCACCCGCCGCAGCTGTTTTATCTTCTCCGTATCAGGATTCAAGTTTGGAGTAAAGCCGAGGGTTTTCAGTCCGGTAATGATGCGCGGGAGAATGGAAAGAACTCCTTCCGGAGGAATGCTCGTTGAAGAAGCGGCGCCAACCGCTTCCCGCCACTCCGGCTGGCGTGTCTGGAATTCGGCGTGAGAAATCCCCCGAAGGAGCGGGATAAAGGCACTATTGCTCTCGTGAGCCCGGATAACTTCGCTGGTGACCTGGCGTGATCCGAGTGAGTTTGGAGATATCACCATGATAATAGCCCTGGATTCTTCTACTGCCTGTCCTGTTTGTGTCAGATAGGACGGCCCGGGTATGCTGTCAACCTCATAACACCAGGTTGTGTACCCGGCTTCTTCCAGTCCGAGGGCTATCTCCAATGCGACATCGGCATCTTCTTCCACGTGAGAAACGAATATTTCAGTCATTGGTTCTCCCGTTGGTCAATTCACCCCCGCCGCTGGATTGCCGGTGGATTTCAAGTCCGATTTTAGCCAGAAGCGCCGGTAAATTACGTACCATTTGCCGATCCAGTTCCCTGATGTCATCAGGTAACTCCAGGTAAGGCACAAGATGAGGGCTGGTTTTCCTGGCCGTGTCTCTTTTCTCACCAAACACCCATCCGGCAAGAAGCCTCTCGGCATACCAGCGTTGATGTTCCATTTCGGCCAGAATTTCGAGCTCATCCCCGGTGAATGTCATCAGCCTGATATCAGTATCGGCGGCCTTGTGCACGGTACAGCCGATCCGGTTCAGCTTCTTTAAAATTTGCTCGGCCTGATGTCTGTTGGAGGCTTTGAAAGAATTCGGCAGCTTATCCCATTCTCCGGTTGCCGGATCGTCGTCAGGCGCTATATCACGCTGAGTATACTGATAACTTTCGTGTATGGCCTGGGCAATTGCCTCCATATGGTCAGATGCTATTTGAAATTCAGGCAGCCCTTTCCTTACAAACAGGTTCAAGGCAGCATCAACTACGTCAGGGTCATATAATATTCCCCGGTTGTTTGTTATCTCTTCCAGCGCTTTGTCAATACCCAACGCCGGTCTATAAGGCCGGTGAGAAGTCATTGCTTCTATTACGTCGGCGACGGAAATAATCCTGGCCGACAGCAGGATTTCCTTGCCATGTAATCCCTGAGGATAGCCGGAACCGTTCAATCTCTCATGGTGCTGAAGCAAGATGTCGGCAATCGGCCACGGAAGATCCACACTTTGAAATATGTCGTGTCCGGCCTGTGAGTGCATCTTGATCATGCTGAATTCTATATCGTTCAACCGGCCGGGCTTACTGAGAATTTCAGACGGCACGAAAACTTTACCAAGGTCGTGCACGATGGCCGCCATGCGAATTTCGTGTTTGCTTTCTTCCGAAAGACGCATCTCATTACACACGACCAGCGAAAGATTAGTGACGCGTTCCTGATGACCGGCGGTATATGGGTCCCTGGCTTCCACTATCGCGGCAGTAGCCCAGATGATACCTTCCAGGGCCTTTTGTAATTTATCGTGGTTTCGTTTGATTTGTTCTTTCCCTTTCTCTTTTGTGCCTTCAATAAGATGATACGTATATAAACAAGATAATTGAATATGGGTAAAGGAGTCAAATGTAAAGTTGTTCCGTATGCCGGGGTTTGAGTGCAGTGGCGATGAAGCTCGCCAGTGGACTATCCAGGTAGCCCGAACCGTCCGTAAAGGTCTGATAGCTTCTACCGGTCAATGTGCCGGTGGAAGCCTTTTTATTTGGCGGAAGCGGCGTTTGTCCCGAATAACCCGTTTTTAAGGCGTATCGTTACGGCAGGTCTATAAGTTACGAGATTTCCGGTCCCGGAGAGGTATTTTACTTGCGGAGTGGAATCTCCTTAATAAAAACATGGATTACCAGCGCTAAAAGAACTCCGCCAAAGGCGACCAGAAAAACCTCGGATAGCGCCGAATTTAATGCCTGCCGTAAAACCTGCAATACCTGTTCAAAGATTGCCGAACCCTGCGGCCCGATTTGCCCCAAGAGGTCTCTTAATTGAGCTTGCGCTTCCGGACTGACCAATACTCGCGGGTTATGTGCCAGCGCTTCCAATTGTTCTTGCGGAATTACGGTCTTAACCGTTGGAGAAAGTCTTCTTATTAAATCTGAGGCGAACCGATTGTTCATCATGGAGCCCATGATGGCTAAACCGACTGCCCCACCGATAGAGCGAAAGAATGCCGTGGCCGAAGTAGCGACACCGAGTACACTATGAGGCACCGCATTTTGGACGGTGATGGTGAATATAGGCATGGTAATACCCAACCCGATACCCGTGATCATGATGTATATTACGGCGGCTAAATCACTGATATCGGCTGTCATCCTTGATAGAAGGACCAGTCCAAGGGCAAGGACGGAGATGCCGACAGCGCCCTGTACACGGTAATGGCCTCCGGCACGTGACAATACCTGGCCGGAAGTAAGGCTTCCAAATACCACACTCAACATCATTGGTGTTAAAAAACTGCCGCTGGTGATCGCGGACACCCCCATTACGCCTTGAAAGAAAAGGGGAACAAATATTATGCTTCCGAACATGCCGAAAGATGTAAAGAATATAACCAGTAATGAAAGACTCACTATCTTATTTCTGAATAATGACAGAGGAATAATAGGTTCCCTGCTTTTACTTTCGATAAAGAGAAAGATACCCGCCATTACCGCCGAGAAAGCAAACATGCCGACTATCTGTGTCGAAATCCAGGGATATTCCATCCCGCCCCAGGAGAGCGCCAGCATAAAAGGTACGACGGTTAATATAAGCGCCAGTATGCCCGGGTAGTCTATCTGATGCTTCATTTTATCAGGGCGCAGACGTGGAAAGTAGGCTATGAACAGGGCTGTTATAATGATACCGAGGGGCACATTTATGAAAAATATCCAGTTCCAGGAATAATTATCGGTAATATACCCTCCCAGTATCGGGCCGATAACGGCTGAGATGCCGAATACGCCGCTTACAAGGCCCTGATATTTACCGCGTTCCGCCGGTGAGAAAAGATCACCGATGACGATAAAGGCATTGGCCATCATGATCCCGGCGCCTAATCCCTGTATTCCCCGGGCGACAATAATCTGTGTCATCGTGTTGCTGAAACCACAAAGTAAAGATGCGATTGTAAATATCACCAGACCACCGATGTAGAAATACTTGCGGCCGTACATATCGGTTAATTTCCCGGTGATCGGTATCGCCACCGCGGACGTCAGGATATAGGCGGTCGTAACCCATGTGTAATGGCTGAAGCCTCCCAAATCACTGATAATCGTCGGCATGGCGATGCTGATAATAGTCTGGTCCAGAGAACTCAAGAACATCGCCAGCATTACTCCAGCCAAGGTAATAATCACCTGACGTCTGGGTATGGCCCGCCGTATTCTATTACCGGCTAAATCTTCCAATCCTTCCTCCAAAGGGTATTCGTCACACAGACCACAGGACAACGTGGTTATATTGTGAGGCGCTGCTTGCAGAATTACGTCCGGAACGCGCAAGAGGACGTAAAGACGTAATACTTAATTATCGCATATTTACAGGTTAGATTCAAAAAAGGAGGGGAAAACGATAAGGAAGGGGGAAACCGGTTCCCTGAGCCGGATTCGTACTGATAACCCGGCGGTCACCGGCCGCAAATGTTTATTTTCTGTTCTTGATTATTGGTCTCAACCGAAAACGGGGAAATATTCCGGTTGGCAATTCATAAAACCAGACTGAATTGAATCCGAAAATTTCTCAGTCCAGCGACAGGGGATACCGGCCGTATTCCCGAATGGCTTCAAGCATGGCGGTGTAGTTTTCCGGAATAACGGCGCCGTGAATGGAATTACTGGACATGCAGATGTAGCCGCCGCCCCGTCCGGCCTTCCGGAAGCACTCCTTTACCGCCCGGCGCACATCGTCCGGGGTGCCGGTACTCAGCAGGTCTCCGCAGTCGATGTTCCCCATCAGGCAGAGCTTATCCCCGTACTTTTCTTTGACTTCCCCGATGTCCATGCCGGCCAGGGGGTCAATGGGGTGGAGGCCGTCGATACCGGTACCGACGATCAAGTCCATAATGGGCCAGAGGTTGCCGTCTGAGTGTTTCAGGCAGGGCACACCCTGACGGTGACAGTAATCAACCAACCGTCCCAGGATGGGAATGATGAATTTGCCGGTGAGTTCCGGGGAGATCATGGGGCCCTGGGTAATCGCCCAGTCAGCGGTCTCGATGACAGCGTCGACACCGACATCGATTAAGTTCCTGATATATCTCATATAGTAATCGTCGACGATGCGGTTCAAATCGTCCACCAGGCCGGGATTTTTCACCATATCGCGAAAGAGGAGAGATTCACTGCGAAGGCTGTCTTTGACGGAGGCGAAGGGCCTGACGCCGGCGATAATCGCTTTCTTGCCCTTGAATCTCTTGACCGCTTCCTCAATGGTTTTAAAGCGGTCCGGGCGGTCCGGGTCCGGACCGACGTAGCCGGCGATATCGGCGGCTGTCTTGATGGCCGGCTCGCGGGGGACAGGCATATCACCGGCGGCGGAAAACTGTTGGATACCCCCCCACTGGTCACGGTAGAGCCTTTTTCCTTCGTCGATTACTTCAAAACGGTCGGTTTTAAGCTCGTGGTAGCAGACCGCGTCCAGTCCGGCGAACTCACAGAAGTCTTCGTAAGAAAGGCCCGGCTTGATGCCGTCCCTGACTTTCTGGTCGATAACCAGTTCAAAAGTGGGTACGGTATCCGGTTCTTCGAGACGTAATGCCTTCAGTATTCTTTCAACGCCGCTAAGCGTGGTCATAACCTTTCTCCTCCTTTAGCGGGCTTTTCGCAGTTTTCTGGCTTCAATGACAGCGTCAACGGCGGTGGCACCGTAAGAATCGGCGCCGACACGGTCGGCAAACTCCTGACTGACCGGCACGCCGCCGATCATTACTTTCACTTTGTCACGGAGACCGGCTTCTTTCAGGGCGCTGATGGTGGCTTCAATCTCCGGCATGGAGAGGGAGACGTAAGCCCCCAGCCCGACGATATCACAGCCTTCTTCGGCTACCGCGCGGCAGAACTGCTCCGGCGAGACGTCAATACCCAGGTCGACCACTTCCCAGCCGTTTCCTTCCAGCATCATGATGACGATATTCTTGCCGATATCGTGAAGGTCACCGCGGACGGTGCCGATGATATACTTGCCGGCATGTATGCCGCCCCCCCGGGAAAGTTCCGGTTTTAGCAGTTCCAGGGCTTCCTTCATGGCGTCACCGGCCAGAAGCAATTCCGGGAAATAGACTTCCCCGCGGGCAAACTGGCCGCCGACGATATCCAGCGCGCGCACCAATCCCTTTTCCAGAATCTCCCGGGCGGATACCCCGGTTTCCATTGCCCGGCGGGTGAGCGCCAGCGCCCCGGCCTCGTCACCTCCGACGACATAACCGACGAGCTCGTCAAAATCAATCATGGACACCCCCCTCTTAGTTCCGGTTACGATACGCGGCCAGCCTGTCCGCCGGCACGGTCAGGGGCATTTTAAGAGATGGGGGGTGACTTTGTCAAAAATTTTGTCCTTATTTACTATTCTGGAGTGATTGGCAGATGAATAAGGACTTAAGTATCCACAGTTGTCTGGATACCCTAAAAAATACGGATGGCATATTTTAAGGGGCGGTGTTCCTGATTGGCTATCAGGGGCTATTTTTATCGTCCCTTACTTTCACTTTGGCGTCTCCGGAGATTACGGCCTCGCCGTCCTGATTCTCACAGAGCACCTCACAACGACACATGGTATAACCTTCTTCCGGCTCAACGCGGGTAATCCGGCCGCTGACGGTGATGACGTCACCGGGGCGGGCAGGAGCTTTGAACCGGACGTTGAGCTTTCCGCCGGTGAGCCAGTTTTCCCCGAAAGCGGCGGTCATCATCTGCGAGATATAGGCCAGAATAAGCATTCCGTGGGCGATGGTGCCGCCGAGGGGAGTTTTCCGGGCAAAAGACTCGTCGGTGTGGATGGGATTGAAGTCCCGGCTGGCTTCCGCATAGAGATTGATTTTCGCCTGCTGTATTGTCTTTTGCAGCCCGGGTAAACCGGCGCCTTCACGCAGTTCAGTCAACGGTAACTCCTTTTCCGACTTCATGCCGGTTCATCATCCCCGGCATCTCCCGGCAGGATAAAACTGGTCTTGCCGGTCATCACTTCTTTTTCTCCCTGGTTGACAACACTGAGGGCAACGGTGACCATGTGAAATTTGCCGCGGTTCTGACTGCGGGCAACTGTGGCCTGGCTGGTTACCGTGTCCGCCGTGCTGACTGTATCGAGGAATTCCACTTCCTGGGAGACGTGAATCGCTCCCGGCGGCATGGTCATGCCCTCGGAGAGGGCGGCCAGGGCCAGGGCGGACACCGCCATGGGAGGCACCAGCCCGGTGTCCCGATAGCGGGCATCATCTTCATCAACCGCCTCAAGGTAATCAGCCACCCTGGCCGAATCTATCTGATAACTGACCGGGGGGAACGCGTAGCCCGCGGCTACCTCCCGAATGTCTATTTTCCGGTTTTCAGGCATATAACCTCCACGGTGAAAGCTGGATACGGGTCTTTCTGATGACGGCACATGGTAAATCCAGGTATCCGGGCAGCCCATGATAATACAGCCCGGTAATTTTTGTCAAGAAGTATGACCTGACCGCGAGAAAGAAGAAGTCCGCATCCGGGTGAGGTTTACATCGGGACGAAAGGTTAACTACCGCCGGGTGAATCTCTCGACCACAGTCGCCAGCTCGTTCACCAATTCCCCGGAACGGTCGCCCCGCTCCAGGGCGTCACGGACACAGCCCTGGATGTGGTTTTGGAGAATAATACCGGCTACCTGACTTGACAGTTATCCGGGGGGGATTTATAATGACATGGTCATACTATATAGGAGTATAGAGTATTCATTCACCGGCCGTGAACATAGCAGATAGAGGCACCGCGCGGCTAAACCCGATTGACGCCTGGCGCCGGATGAGCCTGTAGCCGGTTATTGATTCCCTCCTGGGCTTAAAGAGTGTGGAAAGCGAGGTAGGCAGCCACTGAAGATACGAAAAATATGGTTGATTCCGGTGATAGTGGTGGCCGCCCTGGGGCTGATCTACGGCGCCTACGTCATGTTTATACACGGGGGAGCGGATTCTCTCACGGTTAGCCAGTTCCGGGCGGAAGCGGCCTCTCTGCAAGAGCAAACGGTGAAAGTGAAGGGCAAGGTGGTCTCCGGCTCGGTCAACTGGAACGAAGAGACCAAAACGATAGAGTTTGCCCTGGCCGACAGCCGGGAGAGCCTGAACGTGGTCTACAGCGGCGTGGTGCCTGACCATTTCAAACCCGGCGTGGAAATAGAGGTCACCGGGAAATACCGTTCCGATGACGTTTTTGAGGCAGGCAGTTTCGGGGGGCAGAAGGTCATCTGCGCCATCTGCCATTAAGCCCGGTTTAAAGGTCACTTAACCGGCGTGGGTTACCGTATAGAATGCGAGTCTGACTTTTCCATATATGTGTGGCCGGATATTCTTTTAGACAGATACGAACCCGGCTCACATTTTGTTAAGACTGCCATCCCGGTGCTAGCGAAAACTACTGGCGATATAAGTAATGTAGTAAATCTCATCTAACTTATATACGGCTATCGCGCCATAGGTAGCGTTAATATTAAGAAAAGTACGCTCATAGTTATTGGTGTTTTTCCACATTGTCATTACCGCTTCAGCCATTTCATCGGCTGTGTCATATCCTGTAGCCCACTCCACTTCTTGCCAGGATGCGTAGTCGGAGTATTCAATGCGCTTGTTTGTGGCCATGTTACGGCTATTCTCAATCGCCCATTTGTAAACGTTCGGACCCCACAATTGTTCATTTAAACCGATGGTAACTCTTCCCTGGTTGATTAGATTAAACAAAGCTTGCACCACATCTTCCTCAATAATTACCCCCGGTTCCTGTATCACGATATTAAACTGCGCCTTTAGAACATCGTATTCCGCCAGCGAATCCTCATACAGAGCCTGCAACGTTTCGTATTCTTCTCTACCCGCGTCTAATTGCTTGCCGAGGTCCTCATATCCGGTATTCAAGCCATCAAACTCAGCCTGTAAAGACTCAAATTCATTTAAAGCGGCATCATAGGTCTGATTTAACTCATCATACCGTTCATTCAATAACGCTTCCAGATTTTCTTTCACGCTCTCAGATTCAGCCAATTTACGCTGCAGTGATTCAAGCCGGCTCTGGATTGTACTCAGCTCATTTTTCACCTTATCGTACTCTTCCGGCGCTATCCCTGAAGCACAGGCGGGCAAACTAACAAGGATAGTTACAAACATGATTGATATTAAAGCTATTTTTCTCATTTGAACCTCCCGTTTCTAATAACTTTTTATCTGTTACCAGAAACCGCCTAGTAAGTGTAACATTTCTGTGGCATCAGTCAATCCACAATTAGTACTGAGCCATTGGGGGTACTTGCGGCAGTCGGGATATCGCGATTGCTTTATCACACCTCATAAGTGCCGGTCAACTGTCATTTTTTTAAACTTCGAGCCATCTTAAAATGTTTTCAACTTCACGCAATTTAGTCATGAGGTTTTCATAGCGAAAACAGGTACTTTACCGGATAATTTTCAGGGTATTTATCTATATACGAAGATTAAGGCAAGCAATATACTATTGTACATTAGCAGTTCTCCATATAGTTACAAAAGGGAGGTAATAATAATGTACACAACGTTACGGTTAATACATGTAATCTTCAGCATTTACCTGGTAGGCGCTGCAACTTTTACAACGCTTATCCTGGGGCCACGATTAAAGCGTCTGGGTCCCACCATTCAGGGTCCGGTTATGAGTGCAATCTCGCCCGCCATTATGGCCTTAAATGCGATCAGTTTTATTGTTATCATGGCGACAGGCATTCCAATGACCTTTATGGCGCGGAGTAGTTCTCTTGGTGATTTATTTACGACCGCGTGGGGTTGGATTATAGTTATCGGAATTATTGCAACAATAGTTGCAGCTACAGTAGGCTTTGGCTTTATCGTACCAACCGGGATGCGTCAAGGAAAACTAGGCGCTAGTTTAGCGGGGCGTGCGCCTACACCGGAAGAAGGCCAACAATTACAGAGGCTTTCTGCAAAGCTCGAAAAGCTCATTCCGATCAATTTTACTTTTATAGTTATTGCTCTGGCCACTATGGTTATTGCCCGATACCTTTAGCCGGCTGCCTGCGCCGTCTGCCGTTAGCCCACCGGCTTGACTTTACCACCGGTTAACGGCGATAATACGTGGTGGCTTCTGCGCCGGAAACCCGCCGAGCACCAGCCAGTTTTTTGGTGTGGCGCATTCGTCTAGGGGTTTAGGACACCTCCCTCTCAAGGAGGAGATCACC
>CBDUSH010000060.1:0-10692 GCA_965369965.1 uncultured bacterium
TATATGGGCAAGATTCTTTTCGTTGACCTGGCAGAAAAGTCATGCCGGGAGGAAACCTTGAGCGAGGAAATGTGCCGGGACTTCATGGGTGGGTACGGTATTGCCGCCCGCATCCTGTATGAACGGATGAAACCGAATGTAGACCCGCTGGGCCCGGACAATATGCTGGGGTTCATGACCGGACCGCTTACCGGCACCCCCACTATGTGCAGCGGCCGGTTCGTGGTTGTGGCCAAGTCACCGCTTACCGGTACCTGGGGAGACTCCAATTGCGGCGGTGATTTCGGGCCTTTCCTGAAATTTGCCGGCTTCGATGGCGTGTTCTTTACCGGAAATTCAGAGAAGCCGGTCTATCTCTTTATCGACAACGGCAAACCCGAGCTGAAGGACGCCGCCGACCTGTGGGGTAAAGACTGCCTTGAGACGGAAGATATCCTGAAAAGTGCCCACGGCAAGGACGCCAGCGTGGCCTGTATCGGTCCCAGCGGCGAAAAACTCTCTCTCATCGCCGCCATCATGAACGAAAAAGGCCGTGCCGCCGGCCGGTCGGGGCTGGGCGCGGTAATGGGCGCCAAGAAACTGAAAGCCGTCGCCGTCCGGGGTAACCAGAAAGTGCCCATGGCTGACGAGGCGAAGGCAAAAGAACTGCGGCGGAAGTGGATGAAACAACTCAAGGGAATGGGTGAGACCTTTAGCAAGTACGGCACGGCCGGGGTTACCGAGTCCAGTGCCCTGAGCGGCGACTCACCGGTGAAGAACTGGGCTGGCTCCTGCCCGGCCGACTTTCCAAATATTGCCCGTATCAACGACGAGGCCGTCATCGCCGAGCAGGAGAGGAAGTATGGCTGCTGGCAGTGCCCCATCCGCTGTGGCGGGCACATGAAGGCCAAAGAAGGCCGGGCCTCTGTCTGCCACAAGCCTGAGTACGAGACATTGTGTATGGTAGGCTCCCTCTGCCTTAACGATGACCTGGAGTCGATTATCCGCTTCAACGACATCTGTAATGCTTACGGTATCGATACTATTTCCGCCGGCTCTGCCATCGGTTTTGCCATTGAATGCTATCAGGAAGGCATCCTCACCAAAGAAGATACCGGTATGGAGTTGAACTGGGGTGACGGCGATATGATAGTCGCTCTCGCTAATAAGATTGTCCGCCGTGAAGGAATCGGTGACCTGCTGGCGGACGGAGTGCGGGTGGCCGCGGAGAAGCTGGGTAAAGGCTCCGACCGGTTTGCCGTCCATGCCCAGGGACAGGAACTGCCGGCGCATGACCCCCGCTTTATCCCCGCCCTCGGCGTTACCTATCGCTTTGATGCCACTCCCGGACGCCATACCCAGGGTGGCCGGGGCTGGATAATGGGTGAAGACTTTATGAGTGACGACCGGAAAGACAAATACGACTACACTAATACCGGCGAGCTTCAGAAGAAAGCCATGAACATGATGCATGTCGTCAATGCCGCCGGTATCTGCTTCTTTGCCTATGTGTCTTATCCGGCACAGTTTATCCCTGACTTTTTGACGGCGGTCACCGGTCAGGAGTACGACTTTGACAGCTGTCTGGAAATCGGAGAACGCGTCGGTACCCTCCGCCATCTCTTCAATTTACGGGAAGGGCTTAATCCGAAGCAGTACAGTTTTAACCAGCGGGCATTGGGTAAGCCGCCTCTGACCGTCGGCCCCGTGGCTGACGTAACCCTTGACGACGATAACATGATAAAGGAGTACCTGGCGGCAATGGATTGGGATCAGGATACTACCCGGCCCAGCGACCGGAAACTGAAAGAGCTTGGCCTGGATAAGGTAGTGTAAGCTGGATTTTGAATAAAGAATAATCTATCTTCTACGTCACAGTAGTTAAAAGGAGGAAAACTCAATGCAAGCCTACTGTATGAAATGCCGTTCCAAGAAGGAAATGAAGGATGCCAGGGCTATCACCATGAAAAATGGCCGGCCGGCAACTCAGGGAACATGTCCAACCTGTGGGACAAAAATGTTCAGGATTGGTAAGAGCTAAGGCGAGCGCTTCGAATTTAAAAGAACTTAAAAGGTGGCTGGGCAGGTTTCTGTAACTGATTTGCGCCATAATCGCTGACTGCGCGTAGTAAAAAGTCTTTAATACGGAGGAATACAAGGAGGTTCAGGAAATGCTTTACGAACTAAGGGTCTATGAGATTATTCCGCTTAGAATGAACGACATTAATGACCGATTTGCGAAACATACCACGAGAATCTGGGAGAGGCTGGGTATTCGCCTCGTAGGTTTCTGGGAGAACGTGACAGGGCCAAGCAACACACTGACTTATATACTTGCCTGGGAGAGCCTCAAAGAACGCCAGGAAAAGTGGGATGCTTTTATGAGTGACCCCGAACGGATCAAGGTGATGGAAGAAACACATAAAAATGGACCGCTAGTCCTTAGAAGTACCAACACGATTATGCAGCCAACATCCTACTCACCCATGCAGTAATGCAGGGCACTGTATAGTATTGTGAAACGAGGCAAAGGCTTACGGAGGCGGGATTACCCCGCCTCCTAATTATTCAGGTCATCATTCCCAAGTATTTTTGCCTGGCCAATGTAGAATCTGAAAACAAGCGGATAAACAAGGCAAAGGAAACACTGAAAGCACAAAAGACCGAGCTAGCAGCACAGCATAAAGCCAGTCAAAAAGCTGTTATCAATGTCCCTAATCTTGAACGTTTTATCGAGGCTATCCAGGACAAGCTACCTAACTTGGATTTTGAAGGTAAGCGCCTTGCCCTGGATATGCTCGGTATCACGGTATGGTTAGACGGTGAGAACGTGAACGTTACCGGCACTATTGAGCCTGAATTACAGGGATGTATTGCGCACACGTCCTCAGAATGACATTGGAGGCGAGGCCTTCGCAATGACATTTGAGGCAAGGGCAGAGAATCTACAAAAGCCATAAGCTCTTCACTCATTGCTTTCTCAGCCTTTAAAATTTACAGGCTCTTTACCCATTGGACGGCGTTGCGGAATATCTGAAAGCCGTCCCCGAACTCTTGGGCGCCTTCCCGGGTCCAGCGGGGGTGCTGGGTGCCGAGGATGTGGCGTTCGGGGTGGGGCATCAAAGCAAAAATCCGGCCCGAAGAGTCACAGATGGCGGCGATATTATCCGCCGAGCCGTTGGGATTATGGGGATAGCCCGCCTGACAGTCGCCATTTTCATCAGAATAGCGCAGGACGACGTTTAATCCGGGCAGTGTATCAGCACCGGCGACCACCTTGCCCTCACCGTGGGCGACGGGCAGGTAAACACGGTCAATGCCCCGGGTAAAGACGCAGGGGCTGTCCTGGCTGGCCGTCATGTGCACCCAGCGGCATTCGAATTTACCGGAGTCGTTGCCGGCCAGGGTCATGCCGGAGGTTGCCTCCGGGGACGGCTCGGGGAGGATGCCCGCTTTCACCAGCACCTGGAAGCCGTTGCAGATGCCCATAATCAGGCCGCCGTCTTCGATAAACCTCAATATGTCATCGCCGAGCTTCAACCTGAGTTCGTTGGCCAGTATTTTACCGGCGGCGATATCGTCACCGTAAGTAAACCCGCCGGGGATGACCATAATCTGATAGTCGGACAGGCGGCGTTCACGACTGAGCAGGCGGTTAACGTGCAGCAGGTCTACCGAGGCGCCCGCCTGCCGGAAGGCAAAAGCGGTCTCCTCGTGGCAGTTTGTCCCCGGGGCGCGCAGTATGATCGTTTTAACCATCGGTCACCACCTCAGCGGCCTCTGCCAGGATTCCTTCAATTCGCCGGCGGGCAGGTCAACCACTTTAGCCCCCGCCACGCCGTGTATTACCAGCCGGGGATCATCGGTCACCCGGCCGATGGCGGCGAAGGCGACGCCGGTCATGGCGCGCTCAAATTCGGCCTGTTTTTCCGGGGTCACTTCGGCCAGGAAGCGGCTGTTCGATTCGGAGAAGAGGATAAAGTCGTCCCGGTCAACCGGCCCGGCGAGGGGCACCGATTTCAGCTGCAGGTCCGCCCCCAGGCCGCCGGCAAAAGCCATCTCGGCGACGGCCACGCCGATACCGCCTTCGGAGCAGTCATGGCACGACCTGACCAGCCCTTTTTCGGTGGCGGCGCTTAAAGTATCCATCAGCTTTTTAGCCCCGTCCGGATTTACCGTGGGGACGCCGCCGCCGGTAATGCCGCGCAGAGCGAGGTACTCGGAACCGCCCAATTCGTTGCCGGTGGCGCCGATAATATAGACCAGGTTGCCGGCCTGCTTGAAATCCATGGACAGGGCGCGGTTTACGTCTTCCATGACACCGAGGGCGGAGATGAGGAGGGTGTGGGGAATGACTATTTTCTGGCCGTCAGACTCGAACTCGTTATTCAGACTGTCTTTACCGGAGATAAAGGGGGTCTGGTAAGCCAGCGACATATCATGGCAGGCCTGCGCGGCACGCACCAGCGCCCCGAGCATTTCGGGCCGGTCGGTGTTGCCCCAGCAGAAATTATCCAGCAAGGCCACCCGGTCCAGGTTGCCGCCGACGGCGATCACCTGGCGAAGCGCCTCGTCAATGGCCGAAGCGGCCATCCAGTACGGATCAATATCGCCGTAGCGGGTGTTGATGCCGTTGGAGACGATAACGCCCCGGGAAGAATCAAGCAGCGGGCGGATAACGGCGGCATCACCGGGGCCGTCTTCGTCCCGGCCCACCAGCGGTTTGAGGACGTTGCCACCCTGCACCTCGTGGTCGTACTGCCGGATGACCCATTCCTTACTGCAGACGTTCCAGGCACCGAGGACACGGCACAGCGACTCGCCCAGGTCGGCGGGCGGGGCAAAGTCAGGCTCGGCAAAGGACGGTTTCTGCCAGGTGGCCTGGCTGACGAGCTGGGGAAGGCCGTTATGCAGAAACTCCATGTCAATATCGCCGACACGGTTGCCCTGATAGAACAGCTGCAGACGCCGGTCGGCGGTAAATTCGCCGATAACGGTGGCGGTCACGTCTTCACCGGCAAAGAGGTCCAGAAACTCCCCGACAGACTCCGGAGGGACGGCCATTATCATTCTTTCCTGAGATTCCGATATCCAGATTTCAGAATAAGACAGGCCGGAGTACTTCAGGGGCACTTTTTCAAGGTCAACGCGGACGCCGGTCTCTTCTCCCATTTCGCCCACTGCCGAAGAAAGACCGCCGCCGCCACAATCGGTTATCCTTGAATACAGACCGCGGTCGCGAGCCTGGAGGAGGACGTCGACGAGCTTCTTTTCAACGATGGGGTTGCCGATCTGTACCGAGCTGGAAGAGGTATCGGTCGACATCTCGGTAAGCGGCACGGAAGCGAAGGTAACGCCGTGAACGCCGTCCCGTCCGGTGCGGCCGCCGGCGACCACCACCAGGTCACCGGGCCGCTGTTTTCCCGGCTGGGCGAGGTTTACCGGCATCAGGCCCAGCGTCCCGCAGTAAACCAGCGGGTTGGCCACGTATCTCTCGTCGAAGAGGACGGCACCGTTTAAGGTGGGGATACCGAGCCGGTTGCCGTAGTCAGCCACGCCGGCCCGGACGCCCTTGAAAATCCGGCGGGGATGCAGCACTCCGGCGGGTAATTTCTCATAGGGCAGGTCAGGCGGGCCGAAACAGAAAACATCCGTATTCAAAATGGGTTTGGCGCCGAGGCCGGTGCCCAGAGGGTCACGAATGACGCCGCCGATACCGGTGGCGGCACCGCCGTAAGGTTCCACCGCCGAGGGGTGGTTGTGGGTCTCGACTTTGAAACAGAGCGCCCAGCGGCCGTCAAAATCAATCACCCCGGCGTTATCCACGAAAACGGAGAGGCACCACGGTTTATCCAGCTCACGGGTGGCCTTGACGATGGTGCTTTTGAGCAGATTATCGATGGTCTGCCCGTTTAAAATAAACTTGCCCCGGAACGTCTTGTGGACGCAGTGTTCGGACCAGGTCTGCGCCAGTGTTTCCAGTTCGATATCGGTGGGATTCCTGCCCTGCCGTTTATAGTAGCCGATGATAGCCTGAAGCTCGTCACCGGCGAAACCGAAGCGCCCGGAAAGTCCGTCCTCATCCGCCCCCAGGATATCGACCGTCTCCAGTTTAAAGTTATATTCAGGGTTTTTCGGGAAGCCGACGTGTTCTCCTTTTACGACGTGCTGGATGATGGGATTCACCAGCAGCCGGCTGCAAACAGCTTCCATTTGCCCGTCATCAAGCTGTCCGGTGATGAAATAACGCCGGGACGTCCGGGCGGCACGGGCATCTTTGATACCGAGGTCACGAATCGCTTTCAGGACGGATTCTTCAATCGGGTCATTAACTCCGGCGTTAAAAGCCACCTCGACGGTATGGGAATTTTCGTATTGGTCAGTAACCTCGTATTGGTCAGCAACCTCGTACTGGTCAGCAACCTCGTACTGGTCAGTAACCTCGTACAGGCCAGCAACCTCACCCCCGGCCTCCCCTTCTCCGTGAGAAGGCGGGGCGGCAGACGGCGGGCTTTCCCGGTTATCCGCCGCCAAAGTAAAACACCGGTATTCCTGGGTGACCGGGTCAGCGAGGAGGCCGCGGCCAACCAGGTCCAGTTCTCCGGGAGACAGGTCAGCGTCCAGCCAGTAGATATCGGCCACCCGGACATCGCTGACGGTGTCGATACCAAGGTCACGGATGTCCCTGATCAGGCCCTGTCCCCGGGCGTCCGGCAGGTGACTTTTCAGTCTGACTTCAACCCGGTGTATCAAATAACCGTCCCCCCGTCCGGCCCGGAATAAAAAGAGAGGCACCTGCCCCTCTGCATAACGAACCAGCCGGATTTCATTATCATATAATTACGAAGCAAGTAACTCAGTGACCACCTCATTAATATCGCGTCCGTCGGCCCGGCCTTTAAGCTGGGCGATAACCCTGGGCATGACTTTTCCTTTGTCGGAGGGGCCCTGGGCGCCCACTTCGGCGATCACCAGGCGAACCGCAGCCACAATCTCTTCCCGGCTCATCTGCCGGGGCAGGTACGCCTGGAGAATGCTCATCTCGGCTTCTTCCTGGGCTACCAGGTCCGGGCGGTTACCCTGCTGGAAAGCCTCGATGCTTTCTTTATGCAGCCTGACGTCTTTGGCGATGAGGCCCAGGACATCGGCCTCCGGCAAGACATCACGGCGGGCAATCTCGGCGTTGTTTATGGCCGACAACAGCATCCGGAGAGTGCCGCGTTTCAGCTTATCACCGTCTCTCATTGCCTGTTTCAGGTCAGCGGTGAGTTTCTGTTTCAGGTCTGCATCAGCCATATACACCTCAATTGCTTACTGTCTCGGCACGGCTCGCGCCGCGTTTCCGGCCGCTTTTTTCGATTTTACGCCTCAGGACGAACGTCCACCCGGCGGGTTGATTTGAGAATGGCCGGTTGTCCGTGCCACTCTCATTTTAGTCAGTAACGGCCACCCTGTCAAGAAAGGATAAAGGTGAAAGGCCGGGGTATGATAAAGGAGGGCGCGACCAGGCGGACGGTTCCCGGATGACCCGGACGGGCGTCCGGCCTGGCGTTTCCGGCTAGGTATAAACGGCGATAACGACCGCTTCTTTGGGGCTATAGTCATCAAAAAAGACGACGGCCGCTTTTCTACCGGTGGTCATTTCGGCGACGGGCAGGTTCCGCGCCACGGCGATATCCTCCAGATATACTTTATAGCTGCCGGCAATCTGAACGGTGGCCGTATAATTTCCGGAATCAAAACTCCTTAAAATCGCTTTCCGCAGTTTCATTTTTTCCAGTCTCCTTTTAAATGTTTTTGGCCCTGTCCCTTCCACCCCTTTTATTGGAAACCCACCCCCTTTATCCCCCTCCCTGGCTAAGGGAGGGGGAAATGGTTGTGATAGAGGGACTGTGTCCCTCATTAACTCCCTCTGCCGGCTTCCATCCCTTTTGGTGGAAACCCACCCCCTTTATCCTCCTCCCTTGCTAAGGGAGGGGGAAATGGTTGTGATAGAGGGACTGTGTCCCTCTTAAACTCCCTCTGCCGGCTTCCATCCCTTTTGGTGGGTAATGACATCACCTCCCGGATTGCTTCGTCGCGGCGCTCCTCGCAATGACAGATGGGGTGAGATTTTTCGTCACGGCGCTCCCCGCAATGACAGGGCGGGTATTACGCGAGGGAAAATCCCCCTTAATCCCCCTTTTTCTAAGGGGGAAACGAAAGAGTTGGAGATTCTTCGTCACTTCGTTCCTCAGAATGACATTGGAGACAAGGCCCTTACTATGGGAGACAATCCTCTAGACGGCGCCCAGTTTCAGCCACTGCCGGTATTCACCGCGATGGGGATGGTAAAGCGTAATCAGTCCGACCACTCTTTTTTTCTCAGCACTGAGTCCGGCGCGGCTGTCCGTAATATCAATTACGTCATACATCTGCTGGCCGCAGTTAGCCGGAACCAGAATATAACCGCCGGATGAGGCAATCTCCGATTCTCTCAGGTGAGCGGCGCCTCTCTGCTGCGCCCCGGCTACGGTACCGATATTCAAGTCTTCAATCTGCCGCAGCCGGTCATAGAGTTTGTCTATCTCGTCCCAGGAAAAACTGTCGGCGATGATGACCTCATCGTCACCGGTGTCATAACCGGCCACCTGGACCCGGTTAATCCCCCAGGCCGCCCACTGATAGCTGCCTTTCAGAACCTGATGCCCGGCGCCATAGCTGTAAACCGAGCTATCCGACGATAAAGGATTGACCAGGCAGGCCTGATTACCCTCGATAAAGAGGACGTCCGGGACGAAAGAGAGCAGTTTCCGGATGACCGTTTCTCCGGTGGCACCCGGCCCGAAGGTGAAATCAGGATAATAACCGGTGATGGCCGACGACTGGGACTTGACCGTCAACTGCAGGCCCAGCCTGGCCAGGACAAAGGCAAGGATATCCTTCACGCTCGCCTGGTCGGAGTCTTTATTCCAGCGAAACTGGTGCCTGGCTTTCCAGCCGGCGATGGCGCCCCAGCCGTCACGGGCGCGCAGAATAAGGCGGGCGCTGCCGCCGGAACTGGTATGCTCCCCGGCTTCAAGACTGAAGGTCTGCCCCGAACTTACTTCATTACCCGCCGCCGTGCGGTAACCGGGGCTGAAATCAAGCTGGCAGCCGGTAGCGAGGACAGCCAGTCCCCCCTGTCCCGGAGAAGCGTACTGCCCTTCGTCATTGTTCAGTTCCACGGTCAGTTTTCCGGCGGTCTCTTCCGCCTCCTGCCTGACCTCCAGGACATCCGCGGTCAGGTCAAGGGATTGCGCGGCCAGACCGGCCCGCCAGACCCCGGCCGGACCGGACAGCCAGCTGTAATTGCCGTGGTGAGCCAGCGCCAGACCGTACCCCGAGGAGAGGTTAAAGGGAACCGGTTCCCGCCACAGGTTAGCCGCGAAGCCGGCCCCGGGAACGGAGTGCGACCAGAAAGGGCGGTCATAGGCATCGGTGCCGGTGAACTTTTCGACAAAACAAGCGCGATAAACGTCCGGTTTAGCCAGGAAAGGCCGGCAATACTCAAACTCGCCGTCGGATGGCGCCGAGGCAAGTTCCGCCAGGGCCGACCAGCTGCCGGCGGCGACATCGCCGCCATCACCGTAAACCAGGCTCCACAGCTTGAAATTACCCGATGTGTCCTGCCCGGTGACCAGCAGGTTCCAGTCGGCGTCATAGACAGCGGTGACACCGGACAGGTTGCCGGTGGTCTTGTCCCAGAGCGCCTTCGACTGCCACTGCCCGGAGAGGTGCTTTTTCACGTAGAGATTAGCCTGATCAGCAAAGAAGATGGCCAGGTCACCGTTCGGCTTATAAGCCGCCGCCAGGCCAAAAATGGAGGTGCTGATGGTATAATCAACCGTCTCCGGATTGCCCCAGCTGGCCCCGTAGTCAGTACTTATGATGCGCTGAATTTTCCGGGTGAGGCCGTCTGTCCAGATGATAGAGACTTCAGCGTCCAGAGCGACACAGGCAACCGCGGCGGCGCTATACTGACTGGTATAAGTCCACTGGGAGAAATCACTGGCGGGGCCGGGGTCAACCACCCGCTGGCGGTAGAGTTTCCGGGAATCGACCAGCGGGGTTACCCTGACCCTGACCATGGAGCCGTCACCGGGCATGGCCATATCGTGAAAATAGTCGTCTTCGGCGCCGGTGTATAGCCGCGTCCAGTCATAGCGGACGACGCCGGCAACCTTATTACCGGCTTCTATTTTAACAAAAGGCAGCGCCGCCGGCTGTTTCTGGGCAGCGAGCAGTGTTGAAGTTAAGTTTCGCATTATTTGACCGCTCCTTTTCCCGTCATCCGACCGTCTCCGGTATCGGCATCGCCCGGCTGGTGAGGGATATACCGGGTGCCCCAGAAAAGGTGTCCGGCGAGATAGCCCAGGGCAAAGATAAGGAGAAACCAGAATACCAGTTCCCAGAGCCAGTGCCCGAGCAGGGCGCCGACGGCGACAAGGCCGATAATCCAGAGTCCTTCAAGTTTGTGCCAGGTATCCCGCAGAATATAGGTCCAGGGTCGGCCACCCAGCCTCGTCCAGAGTTTTTGATATAATTTTTCGAGCATAGTTACTCCTTTGACGGTCACACTACATTGCCTCTTCGGTTGCTATCTTAGTGACCCTATCCCCCTTAATCCCCCTTCCCCTTAGCAAGGGGAAGGGGGAGGGGAAAAAAGAGGGGCTTTGCCCCTCTTAGACACCC
>CBDUSH010000061.1:0-10556 GCA_965369965.1 uncultured bacterium
AGGTTGAATCGCCCTATAGCGTAGACCCGGCTTACGGCGGACCGGAGTATGAAACCCTCGCCTCGCTCGGGTCGAATTGCGGCATTGATAACCTGCCCGCTATCGCCCGCGGCAACCAGCTCTGCAATGCTTACTCCCTGGATACTATTTCCGCGGGAGAGGTGATTTCCTTTGCCATGGAGTGTTTTGAAAACGGACTGCTCACCACCGGGGATACCGGCGGTCTGGAGTTGAGATTCGGCAACGAGGACGCCATGCTGAAGCTGCTTGAGATGATTACCCGCCGTGAAGGCATCGGCAATCTGCTGGCGGAGGGCACCGCCCGGGCGGCCCGGCAAATAGGCAACGGGGCCGAGGCCTACGCCATCGAGGTGAAAGGCCTCGAAGCCGGTATGCACGAGCCCAGGGCGAAACCGGGGCTGGGGATCGGTTTCATGGTCAACCCGCACGGCGCCGACCACTGCTGCAACCTGCACGACCATATGTACCTGAACGAAAACGACTGGCGCGTCAAAGAGGTCAGCCAGCTGGGTATGCCGGGGCCGTTCCCGGTGGAGGACACCGGGCCGGATAAAGTGTGGCTGGTCAGACACGCCCAGTTCCGGACGATGCTCTTTGACTCCCTGGTGATGTGCCAGTTTTTACCCTACAATCTGACTCAGCTTAACGACCTGTTAGCCTCGGTTACCGGTTGGGATACCAGCGTCAACGAGCTGCTGGAAACGGCGGAAAGAACCTTGACCACCTTCCGGTTAATCAACCTGCGGGCAGGATTCTCCGCCGATGACGACCGTCTGCCGGCGCGTTTCTACCAGCCGAAGACAGACGGTGTATTGGCCGATGCGCCCCTGGACCCGGTCAAGATGGAGCAAGCCAAACGGGATTACTACTCTTTAATGGGCTGGGACAAAGAGACCGGCGTCCCCGGTCCGGAGAGACTGGCGGCATTAGGCATCGGCTGAACCGCGGCCGCGCGGCGGGCGTTTATCTTTACGGCTGCAGCTCCGGGAGAAGGTTCCGGAAGTAGTCCAGCGATTCGGGGTTAACCAGGGCATCCCGGTTTGAAACCGGGCGGCCGTGTATGATGTTGGTCACCGCCATTTCCACCTTCTTCATATTGAACGTATAGGGGATATCGGGCACCGCCAGGATTTTGGCCGGAACGTGCCTCGGCGAAGCCTCGGTGCGCAGGGTTTTCCTGAGTTTATCCCGCAGTTCATCGGTCAGCTGATAATCCCCGGCCATTTTGACAAAAAGGATAATGCGCTGGTCGCCCCGCCACTCCTGCCCGATTGCCAGGCAGTCGCTGATCTCGGCAAATTTCTCCACCTGATTATATATCTCGGCGGTGCCGATGCGCACTCCGGAAGGTTTCAGGACGGCATCGGAGCGCCCGAAGATGGTGATACCCCCGGTGTCACCGTGTATCATGACGTAGTCACCGTGGCACCAGACGTTCGGATAGTGACTGAAGTAGGCTTCCCGGTATTTTACGTCCCCCGGATCGTCCCAGAAATATAGCGGCATGGAAGGAGAAGGGGCTTCACAGACCAGTTCTCCCGTCCGGTCGATTACCGGCCGCCCGTTCTCATCGTAACACTTTACTTTCATACCCAGGGCGGGGCGTTGAATTTCGCCGGCGTATACCGGCAGTGTCGGACTGCCCTGGGCAAAACAGCCGTTGATATCGGTGCCCCCGGAGACGGAACTGAAATGCAGGTCAGCCTTGATTGCCCGGTAGACGAACTCAAACCCGGCCGTGGACAGGGCCGAGCCGGTCTGGGAAATCTCCCGCAGGCACGACAGGTCATAATTATCCCCCGGCCGGAAATCCTGGCTCATCAGATAGTTAATATAGCTGGCGCTGGTGCCGAAGATGGTTATCTTTTCCTCCTGTGCCATCTGCCACAGCGCCCCGGGACCCGGATAGTTGGGGTTACCGTCGTATAACACCAGGGCCGCCCCCACCGCCAGGGAGCTGAGCAGCCAGTTCCACATCATCCAGCTGCAGGTGGTAACGTAAAGGATGGTGTCCTCCGGCTTCAAATCGGTATGAAGGATGAGTTCTTTAAGGTGGTTGATGAGCACCCCGCCGGCTCCCTGCACCAGGCATTTCGGTTTGCCGGTTGTGCCCGAGGAGAACATGATGTAGACCGGGTGGTCAAAAGGCAGCTGCTCAAAGAGTAATTCGGGATTCTCTTCCCGGCTGATAAACCGGTCGTATAATACCGCCTTGGGCAGGGCGCTGATATCCGGATTCCCGCCCAGGTAGCTGACGACGATAACTTTTTCCAGAGAGGGCATCCCCCGGGCCACTTCAGCCGCTTTGGCCAGGGAATCGAACGGCTTTCCCTTATAGTAATAGCCATCGACCACGAAAAGGATTTTAGGCTCGATCTGGCTGAGGCGGTCGAGGGTGGCCTGAGCGCCAAGGTCGGTGGCGCAGGAAGACCACACCGCGCCGATACTGGTCGCCGCCAGCATGGCGATAGCCGTCTCCTTCAGGTTGGGCAGGTACGCCGCCACCCTGTCCCCGGGCTGAAGGCCGTTTTCCCGCAGTGACCCGGCCAGACGGGACACCGCCCGGTAGAGTTCGGCATAGGTCATTCTTTCCGATTTCTGCGTCTCTCCCCGGAAAATAATTGCCGTCCGGTCATCCCGGTAACGCAGCAGGTTCTCGGCAAAATTTAAACGGGCGCCCTCGAACCACTTCGCCCCCGGGAATTCAGCCAGGTCATCAACCACCCGGTCATAAGGCCGTGACGCCCTGATTTCGGCAAAATCCCACATTGCCGCCCAGAAATCAGGTATCCTGGCCACCGACCAGTCGTACAATTCATCATAGCCGTCAAGTCCGAGGCCGTGCTTCCGGTTCACGAAGCGGATGAAGCCGGTCATGTTTGCCCGCTGTTTCCGTTCTTCGCCCGGTTGCCAGAGCGGCCTTTTCATGGTATTTCCTCCGTCCTCTGCCCGGCCTGTGGGGCCAGCCTGTAAAGCCAAACTATGAATATCTTAAATCCATTTCCCCGTGACGTCAATCAACCCGCCCGCCGTCACCGCCGGTGACCACGGCTTCATCCCGAACCCGGGTTGACAATATCCGCCCGATAACCTTATCTTGGATAGTCAGGGTTTTTCGAATAGTCTGTCGATAAGTAATTTTAAATAGCCAGTCTTTTTCGAATAGTCTGCCGACAAGCAATTTTGAATAGTCTGTCGACAAGCAATTTTGAACAGCCTGTCGCCAAGCAATTTTGAAGAGCCTGTCGACAAGCAATTTTGAATAGTCTGCCGACAAGCAATTTTGAGTAGCCTGTCGACAAGTAATTTTGAATAGTCTGTCGACAAGCAATTTTGAATAGTCTGTCGCCAAGCAATTTTGAACAGCCTGTCGACAAGCAATTTTAAATATTCTGTACAAAAATAACTTTAGATAGCCAAGGTTTAAAATAGTCTATACAAAAATAATTATGGATAATGTTTTTTTCCTGAAGCTGGTCTTGAGTTTCGTTATCGGCGGCGCCTGGATTACCCTGGCCACCGTCCTGGCGGAAAAATTCGGCACCAAGCTGGGCGGCCTCATCGCCGGCCTGCCCTCAATGACCGCCGTAGCGCTGTTTTTCATCGCCTGGACGCAGAGCCCGCTTATCGTCTCCGAGGCCACTACCATAATGCCCCTTGCCATGGGCGGCAACGCCCTCTTTGTCCTCGTTTACAGCCTGCTGGTCAGACGCGGTTTCTGGCTCTCCCTGACGGCGGCTTTGGGACTCTGGCTGGCGTTGTCCCTCGGCCTGGTGTTATTGAATTTTGATAACTTTCCCCTTTCGCTGATCGGCTTCGCGGCCTTACTCGCTTTCTCCTACTTTATCCTCGAGAAAAAATCCGGTATCACCTCGGAAGGGAAGAAGGACGTGCACTATACCGGCCGGCAATTAATCTCCCGCGCTGTTTTCAGCGGCGTCATGGTTGCCTTTGCCGTCCTGATGGGTAAAGTCGGCGGGCCGCTCTGGGGCGGAATTTTTTCCATTTTCCCGGCGGTGTATATCTCGATCATCTTTATCACCCACCTCGCCCACGGAAAATCGTTCTCACTGGCCACCTTGAAAATCACCATGCTCAGCGGGCAGGTTAATGTCATTGTTTACGTGATTA
This sequence comes from uncultured bacterium, assembly GCA_965369965.1. GTDB lineage: Bacteria > Chloroflexota > Dehalococcoidia > Dehalococcoidales > RBG-16-60-22 > JACZSH01. Next base: position 4,153 of record CBDUSH010000061.1, read on the forward strand.
CGGCCAGATATACTTATCTCTACCTGGGTCTGTTCTGGGGAACATTTTTCCCGTACCTGGCTTCCCTGGCCACTACCTGCTTTTTATATTATTACGTTACCAGAAAGCTTGCCTGACCTAAGCCAACCCGGTCAGAAATAATCTTCCGAATTATCCTGCGGATAAAAGCCCAGTCTCTCTCTGGTTTCCGTCAAATCAAAACAGCGCCGGTCATTGTTACTGATGGCATAGGCCAGGAGAAAGTCCGTATCCACTTCCAGCGCCCGGGCAAAGGCCGCCACGCAGTCCCGCCGGCTCAGGAACATCGCCCGGGAGTGGTCTTCACGCTCGGTACCTTTCCAGATTGACGGGTCGTCCCGGGGAAAAGTCGAGCCGATACGCAGTGAAATAAACCGGATGCCGTGCCTCCGGGAATAGTACCAGCCCAGGTTCTCCCCGAAAAGCTTGGATACTCCGTAGTAGGAATCGGGGGCGGGCGGGTCGTCAAGACGGATAGACCCCATCGTCCTTGCGTAAAACCGGTCCAGTGTCAGCGGCGTCTTGCCGACATAGTCGTGCTGTGTGTGGTTGGTGCTGGCGAAAATAATTTTACCCACGCCGGCGCGGCGCGCTTCCTCAAAAATGTTATAGGCGGCAATGATATTATTCTCAAGGACGCTCTCCCAGGCAGCATCGGTCTGCGAATCGGCCGCCAGGTGAATCAGCGTCTCCAGCCCTTCAAATTTTCCTTCCAGCTCCGCCGCCCGCGCCAGATTGACCCTGACGGTCTTGAATCTGGCGGCCAGTTCCGGCTTTACTTCCCGGCGGTGATAGAAAAGACTGAGCGCGTACCGCGGCGGCAGGCTTTCCGCCAGAATAACCCCGATGTGTCCGGCGGCGCCGGTAATGCCGACCTGGAGCGTCTTCTTACCCGTCAAAAACTGCCTCTTTTATATCACTCTCTTTTATTTCACGCTGCCTTATCACGCAGACTTAACTTTGGCAGATTTGAAGTCATCCGGGCGATTTGGACAGACCGCAATGCCGTCAGGTGAACTTTACGGCGACCTGTATTTAAAATCCCCGGCTCTTTTTCAGGTCGTACAGTTTTTTCACCTTGACCGCGATATGCTCGGCGGATAACTCGAACTCTTTCACCAGCTCCCAGGCAGACCCGGACTCTCCGAAACGATCCTGAACGCCGATCATGCCCATGATTACCGGTTTGCCGTAGGCTTTTTCCGAACGCTCGATAGCCGCCGCGACGTAGTTGCCGAGTCCACCCGCCTGGTGCTCTTCGGCGGTAACGATAACCCCGCAGTCCGCCGCTGCCGCCGCTAAAGCCTCTTCGTCCAGCGGCTTGACGCTGTGGACGTTGAGTATCCTGGTTTCGATTCCCCACTCGTTTTTCAGAATCCAGGCGGCGCGCATCGCTTCGGGGACTGACGGGCCGCAGGCGATAATGGCGGCGTCTTCGTGCTCGTTCTGATACGAGGACGCCAGATAATGCTCGAAAGCGCTTTTGAAGTCGGCCTTTTCCCCCCGGAACCGGATGACGTTTATTTTTCCCCAGACGTAGGGAGTTTTCTCATCGGTCACCACCGGGGTGGCTTCACGGGCGAACCGTATATACTTCGGCCCCTTCTCTTTCAGGAGCAGGTGCTCGGTGGCCCGTTTTGTCTCCATAGCGTCACAGGGAACTTCCACTCTCATGTTGGGCAGGCCGCACATCTGGAAAAGCTCTTCCAGCGCCTGGTGAGTGGCTCCATCCGGGCCCACCGAAACACCGCCGTGAGCGCCGGCAATCATCACGTTAAAGTCACCGTAGCAGACCGTCGTCCTTATCTGGTCGAGATTTCGGCCGGAGGCAAAAACCCCGTAGGTGCCGAAGATGGGTAATTTCCCCTCCTTGGCCAGACCGGCGGCAATGGCCGTCCCGGACTGTTCGGCGATACCCACCGAAAACCAGCGCTCCATCCGTTCCGGGTGGTCTTTATAGAACTGGCTGATGGTAATCGAGTCGGAGATGTCGGCACCCAGGCAGACTATCCGCGGGTCGTCACCGTGCTCACCCAGCGCCTGGCCGAAACCCATCCGGGTGGGCACCATCTCGGCTTTCATATCGCCGGAGCTGTTCCAGAAATAATCCCTGGATAATGCGGGCTGTTTGGCGGCGAGTTCTTTCATTGCTTCGGCCTGGAAGTCGTCCGCTTTTTTCATCAAACCGGTCACCGAAATCTTATCATCGAGACCAAGCTGTTTTATTGCCCGCTGCGTCTCCTCAAGGCTGGGCGCCTTACCGTGCCAGCCGCAGACGTCTTCCATGAAATCGACCCCTTTACCCTTGATGGTATCGGCGATAATAAGTGACGGCTTGCCTTTGGTATTCCTCGCTTCCCGGAAAGCGCCGAGTATCTGCTTCATGTCATGGCCGTCAATCTCTATGGTGTGCCAGCCGAACGACTGGTATTTTTCCTTCAGCGGCTCAACACACATCACGTCGTCCACGCAGCCGTCAATCTGGAGCCGGTTTTTATCGATGATAGCGCAGAGGTTATCCAGGCAGTAATGACAGGCTTCCATGGCCGCCTCCCAGACCTGCCCTTCCTGCTGTTCGCCGTCGCCCATGATGCAGTACACCCGATAGGCTTTTTTATCCAGACGGGCGGCCAGGGCGCTGCCGATGGACACGGACAGTCCCTGCCCGAGTGAGCCGCTGGAAGCCTCTATGCCATCAAGTTTCAGCCAGTGGGGATGTCCCTGGAACGGCGAATGAAGTTTTCTTAAAGTTACCACCTCTTCGACATTGAAAAATCCGGCCATTCCCAGACCCACGTAAAGCGCCGGAGCCTTGTGGCCGGCTGACCAGAATATCCGGTCCCGGTCCGCCCAGAAAGCGTCGTTGGGGTCTACAGCCGCCTCGTGCAGGTAAAGTGCCGCCGTAATATCCATTATCGACATGGTGCCACCGGAATGTCCGGAACCGGCCGCCCCGAGGGCTACCAGGCTGTAACCGCGCATTAAATTGGCCGCCTCCTGAAGTTCCTCCACGCTATACTGCTTGACGGTTTGCCCGGTCTTTGAATTCACTATCGCCATTCTCGTCTCCTCTCTTATTAGAACCGGTTTTCCAGACAGAAGGGAATCACCCCCATTTTTGAGTTTATCGATTACTCTTTTAAATGTCAACACTATCCGGACGGGTTCCACGACCTTTATTTGCCCGAAAAAAGTTTGAAGTCAAGATTCGGATAGATTTCCCGGTCGCCGGGTATTACAATGAACAGGAAAGGCGGAAGCAATGACTGTTTCCATGGCGCGTTCACCATTCGACGAAATGACCGACGACGCCCGCTGGCAGGCGGTGCAGGTGCGGGATATGCGATTCGATAATCATTTTGTCTATGCGGTGCGCTCTACCGGCATCTACTGCCGGCCTGCCTGCTCTTCGAGACGGCCTCACCGCAGGCAGGTCCGGTTCTTCCCCTCGGCAGATACCGCCCGCCAAGCCGGATTTCGGCCCTGCCGCCGGTGCCGGCCGGACAATCCCGGAACGCCTCAGGCCGAGATGGTGCAACACGCCTGCCGGTGGATTGAAGAAAACACCGATGGAAACCTGACACTGGCGGCGCTCGGCAAGAAGCTCGACGTCAGCCGGTACCATTTGCAGCGGGTGTTCAAGCGGCTCAAAGGCGTCACCCCGCGCCAGTACGCCGAACTATGCCGCCTTACCCGGGTGAAAGCCCGGCTCCGCGACGGTGAAAATGTCACTGACGCGCTTTATAATGCCGGCTACGGCTCGAGCAGCCGTCTCTATGAACGGGCAAAAACCCGTCTCGGGATGACCCCGGATACTTACCGCCGTGGCGGACAGGGAATGCGCATCACCTACGACATCGTCGATTCCCCGCTGGGACGTCTGCTGGTGGGAGCCACCGGGCACGGGGTCTGCTCGGTCGGCCTCGACCACTCCGATGCCGTCCTGGAAACCTGGCTGGCTGATGAATTCCCGAATGCCGAAATTCAGCGCGACGGGGCGAGCCTCCGCCAGTGGATTAACGCCATACTTGAACACATTGCCGGTCAACCGGACACCCCGGATTTACCGGTCAATGTAAACGGGACTGACTTTCAGCGGCGAGTCTGGGATGTCCTGCGTCTCATCCCTTACGGCAGTACCCGCACTTACAGCGAAGTTGCCTGCCTGGTCGGGAAGCCGTCGGCGCCCCGCGCCGTGGCCCGGGCCTGCGCCGCCAATCCGGCGGCCATCGTGATTCCCTGTCACCGCGTTATCCGTAAGGATGGCGGGCTTGGCGGTTACCGCTGGGGAATCGAACGCAAGGAAGCCCTGCTGGATAGAGAACAGAGAGGACGGACCGCCGGCGCCCGTCAGACTTTCTCAACCAGCCGCGATTAAAATATTCAGGTACCTGGAAAAGGAGTGATAAATGGACTCACCTTCTGAAAATTCTGAAAATAAAGTGGTCACCACCAGTTGTTACTATGACTGCGGCGGCCGTTGTCACCTGAAAGTCCACGTTGCCAACGGCCGGGTCACCCGGATTGACACTGATGACTCGCCGCTGCCCGGACTGAAAGCCTGCCCCCGCGGCCTGGCCCAGAAAGACGTCCTCTACGCCGAAGACCGCCTCCGGCAACCCCTGAAAAGGGTGGGCGAACGCGGCGAGGGAAAGTTTGAGCCAATCACCTGGGAAGAAGCCCTGGAGAAGATAACCGGTGAGCTGAAAAGAGTCAGAGACGACTACGGGACGGAGTCCATTTTCCTGATGGACCACGCCGGTTCGCAGAGTCCCCTGCACGGCAGCCGGAAAGCCGGCCGCCGTTTTTTCTCCTTCTTCGGCGGATGCACTACCTGGTACGGCAATACCTCGTTCGAAGCGGCCGATTTTTCTTCGCTGGCCACTTTCGGCACCTCCTTTACCGGCGCCAGCCGGGACAATTTTCTCCATTCCCGGTTAATCATCATGTGGGGCTGGAACCCGGTGGCTACCCGTTTCGGTTCGGATAACCTCCATTATCTGGCCGCGGCCAAAAAGGCGGGCGTAAAAATTATCTCCGTCGACCCGAGGTACACCGTCTCCGCCCGGGCTTTGGCCGGGCAGTGGATTCCCATCCGCCCGGGGACGGATACCGCCCTGCTCCTGGCCATGGCCCATGTCATGCTCGATGAAGGCCTTCACGACCGTCCTTTCATCGAAAAATATACGGTCGGCTTTGACCGGTTTGAGGATTACGTAACCGGTAAAGAAGACGGGATACCGAAAACGCCGGAGTGGGCCGAGGCGATTACCGGCGTACCCGCCGCCACCGCCCGCCAGCTCGCCCGCGATTATGCCACCATCAAGCCGGCGGCCCTTTACGCCAGCTGGGCCGCCGGACGGACCGCCTTCGGGGAGCAGTACCACCGGACGGCCAGCACCCTGGCGGCAATGACCGGTAATATCGGGATTGCGGGCGGCTTTACCGCCGGCGGTACCAACCGCATCCCGCTCGGTCTCCTCGGCAAAACCCTGCCGGTACCGGAAAGCCCCACCGCTTTCGTCCACGCCACCGATATCTACGATGCCTTGCTGGAGGGTAAAGCCGGCGGCCACCCGGCCGATATCAGGCTGCTTTACATCACCGGCTGCAATCTTTTAAATCAGTTTCTGAATACCAACAAGGGGGTGAGGGCGCTTCGCGCCCCGGAGTTCATCGTCGCCCACGAGCTCTTTCTCACTCCCACCGCCCGCTTTGCCGATATCGTTCTCCCCGTCACCACCACCCTGGAACAGGACGATATCGGGCAGCCCTGGACGGGCGGTAATTATTTCATCCACATGGCCAAGGCCGTGGAGCCGTTACCGGAGACAAAGTCAGACCTGGCCATCTTCACCGAACTGGCCGCCCGGCTCGGTCTTTCCGGTTACAATGACAAGTCTGACGAGGACTGGCTCCGGGAGATGGCCGCCGCCACCCCGGACCTGCCCGACTACGACGAGTTCAAGCGCCGCGGGGTCTGGCCCATTCCGGTTGACCTGCCCTGGGTAGCCTTCAGAAAGCAAATCGAAGACCCCGCCCATAATCCTTTCCCGACTCCTTCCGGCAAAATCGAGATTTACAGCCGGAAAATCGCCGATATGCGGGACCCCCTCATTCCGCCCCTCCCCGGCTACATCCAGCCCTGGGAAGGCCCCGCCGACCCCGCCGCCAGCCGCTTTCCGCTGCAACTGGTCAGTCCTCATTCCCGGGCCAGAGTCAACTCGCAATGGCACCGCGTCGCCCGACTGGAAAAGCTGCTTGATGACGATGTCTGGTTGAATCCGGCGGACGCGCTCTCCCGGGGTATCACCACCGGCGACCGGGTAGAGGTATTTAACGACCGCGGCCGGCTGGTCACCACCGCCCGGGTTACCGCCGACATC